>DASUAD010000338.1:0-3359 GCA_035763965.1 Thermoanaerobaculia bacterium
GCTCTGGATGGCCCGCGGCGAGGACCCGCTGACGTCGAGCACGCTGGCCACGTTGCAGCGGCTCCGCGTCCCCCACGAGCGGCTCGGCCGCTCGGAGCTCGAGCGCCGGTGGCCGCAGATCGACTTCGGCCCGATCACGTGGGCGATCCACGAGCCCCGGAGCGGCTTCCTGATGGCCTTCCACTCCGTGCAGGCCGTGGTTCAGTTCGCGATGGCCGACGGAGTCGAGTACCTCCAGGAGGCGGTCGCGCCGCCGGCGGGCAAAGGAAGGCTCGCCTCGCTCACGACGGAGTCCGGAAAGACCGTTTCGGCGGGCACGTTCGTCTTCGCCTGCGGACCGTGGCTGCCGAAGGTGTTCCCCGATCTCGTCGGCGATCGCATCTTTCGCACGCGACAGGAAGTCTTCTATTTCGGCCCGCCTCGGGGCGACGGGCGTTTCCGCGCTTCGGAGATGCCGGTCTGGGTGGATTTCGCCGAGGAGATCTACGGCATACCGGACTTCAAGGGGCGCGGCTTCAAGGTGGCCCCCGATCGCCACGGGCCCGAGTTCGATCCCGACACGGGCTCGCGCGTGATCACGCCGGAGACCCTGGCCAGCGTCCGTGAGTTCGTGGGCCGGCGCTTTCCCGGCTTGAAGGACGCGCCGCTCATTGCGGGCGAGGTGTGCCAGTACGAGAACACCTCCAACGGCGATTTCCTGATCGACCGCCATCCCGAGCGCGACAACGTGTGGCTGGTGGGCGGTGGCTCGGGTCACGGCTTCAAGCACGGTCCGGCGGTGGGCGAGTACCTGGCGGCGCGCATCGTAGAGGGCGGACCGGTCGAGACCCGCTTCAGCCTGGCCACCAAGGAAAAGGTGCAGAAGCGGGCGGTTTACTGACCGCCGCGTTCCTGCTCCACGCGGCGAGTCGAAACCGGAGTCTCTAGCTCGGGCGGGATTTCTTCGGGGTGCCGGTCGCGCGGGGCGTCCGGCGCTCGCCGGTTCCGGTCCCACGCTTCGTCGCGCGGCCGCTCATTGCCGGGTTGCTCTCCGGCCCGTTCCCGCCGGCGTCGTCGGCCTCACGAGCGGACGAGAAGATCAGGCGACGGCAGTGCGGGCACGAGCACAGCGCCTGGCCCCGGCGGACGAACCCTTCGAGCTGGGGCGGGATCCGCATGTAGCAACCGCCGCAGTGCGCACCGCGCACGAGAGCGACGACGGCGGGTCGGCGACCCGCCCGTCCGAGGTCGTCGTATGCGGCGAGAAGGTTCCCCGGGATTGACCCGCGAAGCGCCGCGCGGCGGCCTTCGAGCGTTCGCGCCACGCGCTTCGTCAACTCTTCCTGTCCCGAGAGCCGACGATCGACCTCGGAAAGGTCCGCCAGCGCCCGCACGGTTTCCTCCATGGTCATTCCCTCGGACCGCCGATCTCGGGCCCGAGCCGACGTTCCTCCTCCGCCACGGCGCCGAAGATGGCATCGGCGTCGGGGGCATCGACGACGGCCTTCACGGCATCCGGGGCCGCGAACATCCGGGAGAGCTTCTGGAGCCACGGGAGATCGAGCTCTTCGAACTTGAGGCCGAGGACGAAAAAGAGATGGGTCGGCATGCCGTCGAGCGCGTCGAAGTCGATCCCTTTTCGCGATCTCCCCAGCAACATGAACGGACGCACGACCTGCTCCGGGTTCCGGCGCAGCGCGCGCAGGAACGCCACGCCGCCCCGGGCGCCCGGCATCACGTTCTCCCGCTCGATGAGCGCACCCACGAACCAGGTCTTGTCGCGAACGAGACCCAGGCGGGCGGCCACGTCGGCCATCTCCTCGATCACCGTGTTCTTGGTTCCGGCTTCGAGCTCCGGAACGACGTGGTCGGCCTGAAAACAGCTCGCGAGCTCCAGCATCCTCGATGGGGAGCCGTTCGATTCCTGATGACCCGGATACCTCGGAGTGATCCCGAGCATCTGGTCGTCCAGCCAGGTGTCGATCATCGCCTTGCGAAAACGCCACTGGTTCCCGATCTTGACGCCCGGCAGGGTTCCTTCCGAGACGAGCTTCGAGACGGTCCGGTCGTTGACCCGGAGGTGCTCGGCCAGCTGCTTGATCGTCATCAGCCGGTCTTCCACGGGTGGCTCTCTTTCGCGGCTCAGAACGGTTACTTCACTTTACATCGCTTGTCAAAGAATTACATGATTTTGCCCTATAATCCCGAGAATGATACAGGACCGGAAAAAGAAAGATCCTCCGCGAACGATGTCGGTTTCCGAAGTCTCGAACTATCTGTCGCTCTCGGCGACCAGCGTCTACAAGCTCATCGGCGAGCTGCGGGCCGTCCGGATCGGCGGTCGCTGGCATTTCCGCACGAGCGACGTCGAGCAGTGGCTGCTGAAGCAGCGGAAGGCCGACGAGCCGCAGATCGAGCCGGTCCGGGAGATCGGATCGAAGGTCCGGCTCTTCTCGCACATGGAGGAGGCGAACGTCTTCCTCGACGTGCCGGATCGCGACGCTGCGACCCTGATCCGGAACGCGATCCGTCGAGCCCGGCTCGACCTCTCCGAAGGTCCGGAAAAGGACGCGAAGGAACGGATCTACGAATCCATCATGGAGCGTGAGGCGCTCTGCAGCACCGCGCTTCATCCGAACGTGGCATTCCCGCATCCTCGCGATCCGGAGAAATGTCCATTCGGGGCGGACCAGATCATCGTTGTCCGCGCTGCGCAGCCGGTCGAATTCCACGATATCAACGGGTACTGCCCGCGAGTCGTTTTCATCCTTCTCGCGCGGACCGTTTCTCTCCAGCTTCTCTGGGAGGCCCGGCTGAGCTTTCTCCTCCAGGGCGATGACGTCGTGAAGGCCGTCCTGTCGACGAAAACTCCCCGCGAGCTCTGCGGGGTGTTCAAGCCCTAGCCGGTCGGGATCGGAACCTCGCCGCCGGACCCCGGCGTTTGCCTGCGGTAGCATCCGCGCCCAACCGTGGGCGCCAATCGGAAGAAGTCGCGGGGACAGGACCTGCGGACCGGCACCCGCCGCCGACCATCCGGAGCCGTCGGCCGGAACGTTCCCCGCAAGGAGGGGCTCGACAAAGTCACCGGCGCCGCCAGGTACGTCGACGATCTCGCCTTCCCCGGGATGCTTCACGCGCGGACGGTTCGCTCGGCGATCCCGAGCGGCGAGATCGCGGACCTCCGGCTCGATTTCGACCGAACGGGTTTCACGATCGCCGACTGGCGCGACGTCCCCGGAAGGAACACGATCGCGCTGATCGAGCTCGATCAGCCCTGTCTCGCGGAGCGGGAAATCCGGCACTTCGCCGAGCCCATCCTGCTCCTCGCCCACGAGGACCGGGAACGCCTCCTCGATGCCGAGCGCGGGGTCACGATCGAG
>DASUAD010000339.1:0-5041 GCA_035763965.1 Thermoanaerobaculia bacterium
CCGCGAAT
Source organism: Thermoanaerobaculia bacterium (assembly GCA_035763965.1). Classification (GTDB taxonomy): domain Bacteria; phylum Acidobacteriota; class Thermoanaerobaculia; order UBA5066; family Gp7-AA6; genus Gp7-AA6. The sequence goes on from DASUAD010000339.1 coordinate 9, forward strand.
CCGTCCTCTTCGGCGTTGCGGCTGCCGCCGCGACCGTGATGAACCCCGGGACCCGGCTCTGCCGCCGCGACGACGCCGAGCGTCTGTTCGACCGGCTGCGCTTCGCGACGGTCTGAGGAGAACCCGACGAAACGGGCGGAGGGGAAGGTCGCCATCGTGACCGGCGGCGCTCTCGGGATCGGCCGGGGGACGTGCGAGCTCCTTGCGCGCGAAGGCGCGAAGCTGGCCATCGTGGATCTCCGGGACGAGGAAGGGACCGAGCTCGCGGCCGCAATCGGCCGCGACGGCGGGACCGCCCGGTACTGGCGCGCGAACGTCGCCCGGGAGTCCGACGTCGCTCGAGTGATTCCGGAGATCGCCGGGGCCTTCGGGAAGATCGACGCTCTGGTCAACAACGCCGGCATCGCCGGCGCGAACAAGCCGACGCACGAGTTGACCGAAGAGGAGTGGGACCGGGTACAGGCGGTCAACGTCAAGGGGGTCTTCTTCTGCACCAAACACACGATCCCCTGGATGCTCCGGGCCCGCTCCGGGAGCATCGTCAACCTCTCCTCGATCTACGGTCTGGTCGGCTCTGCCGACGCTCCCCCCTACCATGCCTCCAAAGGCGCCGTGCGGCTCATGACCAAGACCGACGCCCTGCTCTACGCAAAGGACGGAATTCGGGTGAACTCTGTCCACCCGGGGGTCATCTGGACGCCCATGGTCGAGAACTTTCTCAAATCCCAGGGCGACGTGGCGGAGTTGCGGCGGGGCTTCGATGCGATGCATCCTCTCGGACGGGTCGGCGAACCCGAAGAGGTCGCCTACGGGATCCTGTACCTCGCGTCCGATGAATCGAAGTTCGTGACGGGATCCGAGCTGGTGATCGACGGAGGCTACACGGCTCGCTGAGTGTGGTGCCGGACAATGGCGCCGGGGCCGCGCCGGATTCCTCGTCGTCGGCCAGGTTGGGAGGGACGGCGAACGGCGGCCGCCTGGATGATCCTCGAACCCTCGACGGCGCCGGACTGCTTGCGGGCAGATGCCGCGCCCGGCGCCGGCATCATGGAAAACCGACTGTGGCGGAGTCGCTCGGCGGCACCCGACCGAACTCCCGGAGCTTTTCGCCGAAGGCCGTCAGCCGGGCCTCGACCCTTCCGTTGACGCTTCGATCGGGGTACTTCCCGGAAGCGTCACGCTCTCCCGCGGGCGCGCCGGTCGTCACCTCGATCGCCTGATCGACGGTCTCGACCGGCCAGACCCGAAAACGCCCTGCTGCTGCCGCTTCGACGACGTCGGCGCGCAACATCAGGTGTTTCTGGTTTGCCGCGGGGATGACGACGCCCTGCTCGCCCGTCAGACCGGCAGCCCGGCAGACGTCGAAGAAGGCTTCGATCTTCTCGTTGACGCCACCCACTGCCTGCACCTGTCCCTGCTGGTTGACCGAGCCGGTGACGGCGACGCACTGCCGCACGGGGACCTCGGACAGGGCGGAGAGCAGCGCGATGAGCTCGGCGAGAGAGGCGCTGTCCCCCTCGACTGGGCCGTAAGACTGCTCGAAAACGAGGCTCGCCGAGAGGGCGAACGGACGGTCGTTCGCGTATCGGGACCCGAGCAGCCCGCCCAGAATCAAAACGCCTTTGGAGTGAATCGGGCCGCCCAGCTCGGTCTCGCGCTCGATGTCGACGACCTCGCCTTTCCCGAGCCGGACGCTCGCCGTGATGCGTGAAGGCCTCCCGAACGCGTAGCGGCCCAGGTCGACCAGAGAGAGACCGTTGACCTGGCCGACCTCTTCCCCCGTGGTGTCGATCAGAACCGTTCCGCGACGGATCTCCTCGTAGATCCGCTGCTGGAGCCGGTTCGCGCGTTCGATCCCGGCGTCGATCGCGTGCTGCACGTCCGCAGCGGTGGTTGCTTCTCGTCGATTCTCGCGAGCCCAGTGGTCGGCTTCCCGGAGCAGGTCGACCAGGAGCCCGACGCGCATGGAGAACTTTTCGGAATCTCCGCACGAGCGGGCGCTCTGATCGAGGACGCGGGCCACCGCTTCCTTCGCGAGAGGGAGCAATTTCTCCCGGCGCGCGATCGTCGCGATGAGCCGCGAAAAGAGGAGATCGTTTTCGTTCGAGCGGTCGATGTCGTCTTCGAAATCGACCGCGACCTTGAACAGCTCGGGAAACCGGGGATCCAGCAGGTCCAGCAGGTAGTAGGTCAGACGGTCCCCCAACAGGATGACCTTCAGGTCCAGAGGAATCGGGTCGGGCTCGAGCGTCACGGTGCTCGCGATCCCGAGCATCTGGCCGATGGATTGGACACGGATCTTCCCCGAGCGCAACGCCTGCTTGACGCCGTCCCACGCGTAGGGCTGCATCAGCAGCTCCCGCGCATCGAGGAGAAGGTATCCGCCGTTGGCCCGATGCAGGGCGCCGGGCTTGATGAGAAGGAAGTCCGTCACGAGAGTTCCGAGCTGAGCGATGTGCTCGACGCTGCCGACGACGTTCGGATGCGAGGGGTGGTCCTCGTAAACGACCGGAGCACCCTTCTCGTCGCCGTGGTCGATGACGACATTGACTCCGTAGCGGCGAAGCGCCGCTGGTCCGACCGAGAAGCCGGCCACGGGACCGAGGATCGACAGAACCTCAGAGTCCGACGAGTTCAGAAAGTCCTGGACGTGGTCGATCACGTCCTGCTGAAGCCGATCGATGTGCTCGATCACGCGGGACAGGCCGGCATAGGTCACGCGCAACGAATCGACGGCCCGCCTGACCGCAAGAACCGTCACCTCTTCGTCGAGCTGCTTCAACTCCTCACGGCTTTCACGCTCCCACTCCGGAAACTGGTCGAGCACCGACTGGAGCTCGGTCCGCAGCTCGGCAGTTTTCGACTCGATTTCCTGCCGTTCCTTCTCCTCGAGGGCCGAGAACTCCTCGGGAGGCAGGATCCGATCCTCCTTGAGCGGTGCGAGCATGAACCCCACCGGCAGACGTGCGAGAGCAATTCCCCGGCCGCGCGCCTTCGCGCTCAAATCCTCGAATGCCTTCGCTTGTCGATTCTTCACCGCCTGCTCGATCGCTTCCTTTCGGGCGCGATAGCTCTCGCTCGCAAATGTCGCGGGAAGGACGACCCGCAGCTCTTTGAGCAACCACTCCACGTCGTCCCGCAACCGGCGCCCCTTGCCGGGTGGAAGCTCGAGCGCGATCGGTTTGTGGGAATCGGCGAAATTGTTCACGTAGCACCAGTCGGACGGAGTTTTCTCGGCAATGGCCCGGCGTTCGACGTACTCTCGGACCGTGGTGTGCTTCCCCGACCCGGGCGGCCCGAACACGAACAGGTTGTACCCGACGCGGTGGATCCCGATTCCGAAGCCGATCGCGGCCACGGCGCGATCCTGGCCGATGATCTCGGTCAGGTCTTCCAGCTCCGAGGTGGAGCCGAACGGGAGGCTGTCCGGATCGCAGCGACGGCAGAGCGCGTGAGCGGCCAGCGGCGAGATCTGGGTCATGGCATCCACCCTCCTTCGACCCGGACAAGGCCCGGTCCGTCCGGCTTGCCTTCGACGGCAATCGACACCGGGAGAAAACGCTTCACGATCTCTGCGTTGGTCACGAGGTGTCCGGTCACGCGCGAAGTCGTGAGCTCCGAGGTGCCCGGAGCGAGCGCGAGTAGCAGGACCAGCTGGTCGGCGAGGTGGCAATCCACGGCTCCATCGCCGTCGAGAAACGCGAAGAGCTCGTCGACCGCCTCGTCGGCGACCCTCTCGGCGGGCTTGCCCCGCTCGCCGAGCGCGAAGAAGCAGGCCTGCGACCTCTCGAACTCCGCGAGGAGCAGGAGCATCGTGCCGGGCGATCCGGACGGCATGAGAACGAGGTCGCAATCGAACGGGTGGGATCGGCCGGCGATCCGGCGCGCCGCCTGGTCCCTCTGGCGCGCGGCGATGCGGACGTGCAGTCTCGCCACCGCGGAGACACCACGGATTCGCCTCAACGCACCCCTTTCCGAGAGGCGCAGCGGCGAGAACGCTCCGCCCGGTCGAATCGTGGCCCGCACGATGCCGCCCCCCGCCGGGTAGAAGCCCGCCCGCTCCATCTCGATCTCGGCGTCGAGCCCGATCTTCCGGCCGAACGGAAGCCAGTGAAGCCGCAGGTAGTCGAAGCAGGGGCTCCACCGCACATGGGTTCCTCCGCGGATCTCGACCCGCGATGCCGCTCCGGCTCGTGCGAGGGGCGGCAGGAGAGTTTGCAGAATGAGGGACGTCGAGCCCGCGGTTCCGACGTCGAAACGAAAGTCGCCCGCCACGATCCGGCCCGGCTCGAACGTGAGGTTCTGAGACCCGAGGGTGGCGCCCTCCACGCGCGCGCCGCAGAGGGCAGCAACGGCCTCCACGGCGCGCAGGTGCTGCGCTCTCAGTCCCGCGTCCCCCCGTCGCGCACGGATCCGGGTCATGCGGAAGGCGCGGTTCGTGATGGCCGCCAGGCTCAACGCGGTGCGCAGAACCTGCCCGCCACCTTCGCCGAAGGAGCCGTCGATCTCGATCGGCGTGACGGAGGCCACAACGGCCGATCGGGCTTCTGCCGGAGTGCTCATTTCGTGATTCGGACGATCGAGGCGACCCGGACGGAGGAGATGCCGCGGCGGAGCTGCCGCTCTCTCCCACGAGATGGTGAGAACGGATCAGGTACCCGGGCGAGAAGGGTGCCACACTCCATTCGACCGGTCCGGGAAGGCCAGCTCTCCGAGCCGATGGTCTCCCGACGGCAGGGGGTGCCGACAGCGCCCCCTTTCACTTCGTTCCCGTTTTCTCTCAACGCTTCGCCGGCGCGAGGTGCCGCAGGAACCAGTCGCCTGCCAGGCGCGCGACGGCCTCCAGAGTTCCCGGCTCCTCGAAGAGGTGAGTGGCGCCGGGAACGATCTCGAGCCTCTTCTCGCACGTGAGCTGAGCGAAAGCGTCTCGGTTCATCTCGATCACCGGAAGGTCGTCGCCGCCGACGATCAGGAGCGTCGGAGCCTGGACTCGCGGGAGCAGATTTCCGGCGAGGTCGGGCCGCCCGCCGCGC
>DASUAD010000340.1:0-3712 GCA_035763965.1 Thermoanaerobaculia bacterium
CGAGCTGCGGCCACGCCATGATCTCGCGTTCCTGTCCCGTCTTGTGGTCGTACCGGGAGATCGAGCCGCCGTAACAGCCCGCGAACACGACGTCCGGATTCTTCGGCATGGGTGCGATCCAGCCGCTTTCGCACCCGCCGACCGGGTGCCAGTCGGTGACGTCGATTCCGCGGCTTCGGCTGCGCGAGGCGATCGCGACGGTCGTGTTGTCCTGCTGGGCGCCGTAGACCCGGTAGGGGAACCGGTCATCGGTGGTCACCCGGTAGAACTGCCCGGTGGGCTGGTTCATGATCGAAGACCACGTCCGCCCGCCGTTGAACGACACGTTCGCGCCGCCGTCGTTCGATTCGATCATCCGCTCGGAATCGTCCGGGTCGATCCACAGGTCGTGGTTGTCCCCGTGCGGCACGCGGATCGAATTAAACGTCTTCCCCCCGTCGGTCGACCGGTAGAAGCCGGTGTTGAGCGCGTACACCGTCTCCGGGCTCTTCGTGTCGGCGTAGATCCGCGAGTAGTACCAGGCGCGCTGCCGGAGCTTGTTCTCCGAGTTGACCCGCGTCCACTTCTCGCCGCCGTCGTCCGAGCGGTACACGCCCCCCTTGTCCTTCGATTCGACGAGCGCCCAGATGCGGTCGGGGCGCGCCGCCGAAACGGCGATGCCCACCTTGCCGACGATCCCGTCGGGAAGGCCCTCGGTGAGCTTCTTCCACGTGTCGCCGCCGTCGGTGGTCTTCCAGATCCCGCCCTCCGGTCCTCCGGAGACGAGCGCCCACGGCTTCCGGTGGACCTGCCAGAATCCGGCATAGAGGATGGCCGGGTTCGTCGGGTCCATGACGAGGTCCGACGCCCCGGTCTTGTCGCTGACGAAGAGGACTTTCTCCCACGTTTTTCCGCCGTCCTTCGAGCGATAGATCCCGCGCTCCGGGTTCGGTCCCCAGACGTGCCCCAGCGCCGCGACGTAGACGAGGTCCGGGTTCCGGGGATGAACGCGAACGCGGGGTATCTGGTAAATCTTCTCCAGCCCCACGTTCTTCCACGTCTTGCCGGCGTCGGTCGACTTGTACACGCCGTCGCCGTGCGACACGTTACCGCGGATGGGGGCCTCTCCCATGCCGACATAGACGACGTTCGGATCCGACTCGGCGATCCCGATCGCGCCGACCGATCCGGTCTTGAAGAACTTGTCCGACACCGGCTGCCAGTTCGAGCCTCCGTCGACGGTCTTCCAGACCCCGCCGCCGCAGGCTCCCTGGTAGAAGACGAGAGGCTTTCCGCGCACGCCGGCGACCGCCGTGACCCGTCCGCCGCGGTATGGCCCGATGTTGCGGAACTCGAGACCTTCGTAGAGTTTCGCGATCGAGCCGTCGCCCGGGCCCTTCGCCGCGGTTTTCCGGTCGGCGGATGCCGGGCGCGCGACGGTCACGAGCAGCAGGAAGGCGACGGAGCACAGACCCGAAAAAGCCTTCACGGTGCCTCCTCTGTTGTCTGTGAAACGGTCGTTGATCTGCGCGGAAATCTTACGTAAGAGCGGCGCGATCGCGGTTCGCGGCTCGCGGGGTCGCGGACTTCAGGTGCCCTGGGGAAGGAGAAAGTCCGCGCCGTCCGACTGCGAGCCGGCCTTCGCGCCCCGGCCGCCGCCGCGCTCCCGCGCATAGGTTTCGAGCCCGGCCGCGAGGATCTCGACCGATGCGCGCAGGTCTTCCTCCTTGAGAACGTACGCGATCCTCACCTGATCGGCGCCGAGACCCGGAGTAGCGTAGAAGCCGCGCGCGGGCGCCACCATGACCGTCGCCCCGTCCCGGTGGAAGTCCGTGAGCATCCAGCTCGCGAAGTCGTCGCCGTCGGCGACCGGAAGCCGCGCGACGAAGTAGAACGCACCCTCCGGCCGCGTCAGAAAGACTCCGGGGATTCGCCGAAGCCCGTCGAAAAGGACGTTCCGGCGACGCTCGTACTCGGAGACGACCCCTGCGAAGTAGTCCGGCCCGAGCTCGATCGCGCCGGCGGCCATGAACTGCGCGATCCCGGGGGGCGAGAGCCGGCCCTGCGCCATCCGGAGGCACGCGCCGTGGATCTCGCGATTGCGGGTCGCGAGAGAACCGAGCCGGATGCCGCACGCGCTGTACCGCTTGGACAGGCTGTCCACGACGACGACCGAGTTTTCGAACCCCTCCAACGAGAGGGCGCTCACCGTACGGCGGCCGTCGTAGACGAACTCGCGGTAGACCTCGTCGACGATGAGAAACAGCCCGCGGTCGCGGCAGAAGGCGGCGATTCCGGCGAGCTCGTCGGGCGAATAGACGGTTCCGGTCGGGTTGTTCGGGTTGCAGAGAAGGACGAAGCGGGTTCGCGCGGTCAGCGCGCGCTCCCAGGCGTCGCGTCGGGGCAGGTGAAAGCCGGCCTCGACGCGCGTGAGGAGCGGGACGAGGCGTACACCGGCCATCGCGGCGAACGCCGAGTAGTTCGTGTAGAAGGGCTCGACGACGAGCGCTTCGTCCCCCGGGTCGGCGCACGCGAGGAAGGCGAAGAGGATCGCCTCGCTGCCACCGGTGGTCGCGAGGAGCTCCTCGCTCGTGAGAGGAATCGACAGCCTCCGGTAGTACTCGACGAGAAAGGCGAGGAACTCCGGCGTTCCGCCGGATGGCGTGTAGGCGACCACCTTCTCCGGGTAGCGCTTCAACCGCTCGCGCATGACGGCGGGCGTCTCGAGGTCGGGCTGCCCGATGTTCAGGTGGAGGACCCGCACGCCCTGGCGTTTCGCGTCCTCCGCGAGCGGCATGAGCTTGCGGATCGGCGAGGCGGGCATCCCGATTCCGCGCGCCGACACACGCGGCCGGGCGATCTCCGCTCCCACGACGCTTCCGCTTTTCTTCAACTCGTCCTCGCGATTGACCCGATCAGTCGGCGCGCTCGTGCGTGTCGATCTGGGCGCGCTGCAGCCGTCCGGAGAAGTCCACGTAGATCGACTTCCACTCGGTGAAGACCTCGATTCCGGCGATTCCCGCTTCGCGATGGCCGTTTCCCGTGTTCTTGATTCCGCCGAACGGCAGGTGGACCTCGGCGCCGATCGTGGACGAGTTCACGTAAAAGATCCCGGTCTCGAAGTCGCGCATGGCGCGGAACGCGCGGTCGACGTCGCGGGTATAGACCGATCCGGAAAGCCCGTACTCGACCGAGTTCGCCACCCTCACACCCTCGTCGAGCGAGCCAATCGGGATGATCGTCGTGACGGGGCCGAAGATCTCCTCGCGCGAGATCCGCATCTCCGGGGTCGCGTTCCCGAAGACCGTCGGCTCGAAGAAGGATCCGCGAGCGAAGGAACCTCCGTCGAGCCGGTTCCCCCCGGCGAGAAGCGTCGCGCCCTCGCGCTTGCCGATCTCGACGTACCGCGCGACGTTCTCGCGCTGCCGCTCCGAGACCAGCGGGCCGACCTGAACTCCGGGCTCGAGCCCGTCGCCGACCCGCAGCGAGCTCGCCCGCGCGACCAGCTTGTCCGTGAACTCGTCCAGGACTTCCTCGTGCACGAGGAGACGCGACGACGCGGTGCAGCGCTGGCCGGTCGTGCCGAAGGCTCCCCAGACCGCGCCCTCGACCGCGAGGTCGACGTCGGCGTCCTTAAGGACCAGGATCGCGTTCTTGCCGCCCATCTCGAGGTGCAGGCGTTTGAAGGTGGGCGCGCATGTCGTGGAGATGCGCCGGCCGACTTCGGTCGATC
>DASUAD010000341.1:0-5167 GCA_035763965.1 Thermoanaerobaculia bacterium
CGTGTACACGCGCGGCGCAGCAGGCGTCCCGGTGACGATGCGCGGAATGAGCGAAACGGTCAGCGTCACCGGGCTCGCGCCCACGTTCGTGATGTGGAGGTTCGTCTTGAAGAACGTGTCGTTGTTGCCGCTCGCGAATGAGGCCTGGGTGACGATCACGTCGTCCGCCGACGGCGCCGGGCTACCGGCCGGCTCGAAGAGACCGTCGCCGGTCGCGTCGTCGATCAGGATCGCGAACGGAATGATCCGTCCGGTCAGGCTCGTGACGGTGAAATCGACCCGGAAGTTCGACGTCGCGCCGAGACCGCGGTCTCCGATGATGTCGGTGATGAGCAGCGTCTGGTTGGCGGCGCCGTCGCGGGTGGTCGAGGCGAGCAGGTTGCCGTTCGCGTTCAAGATGTCGATGCGGACGGTGACCGGTGCGCCGGAGACCTCGGTGAAGCCCACGTTCGTATGGAACCGCGAGTCCTTGGAGAAGCCATTCGCGCTCGCGCGCCCCTGGCCGAAGGACAGGCCGGTCAGAGTGCGAAAGCCCGGGACGAACTGCCCGAACGTTCCGTTGGTGCTGCGGGTGTAGGCGCGGCTCGTCGCGATGAAAGCCGAATCGTTCGCCACGACCGTCATCTCGCCGAGCGACGAGTCGAAACCGAACTCCGAGAAGATGACGTCATTCAACGCGGCCACCTGGCCCGCCCCGACGCTGCGGGTCGCGCGGAGCGCCGTCGCTCCGCTCTGACCGACGGGTACGTAGAAGAGAGAGAAGCTCTTCGGGAATGCCGTCGGGTTGTACAGCCGCACGTCGGAGAGGAAGAACTTCGTTCCCTGGACCCGCCCGACGACGGGCAGGACACTTCCATCGGACTGGGCCGGGATCGGGACGACCGGCTGACCCGGCACGACCGTCACCGAGAAGTTGCGGATGCGCCCGGGAGTCCCGGCGACCTGATCGGAGACGGTCAGCGTCCAGATCCCGTTCGCGGCGTGCCCCTGAAACGCCGACAAGGGCTGCGCCGGGACGTCGGTCCGACCGTACAGGGCGTTGATCGGCCGTTGTGAAGCTCCGGTGCGGTCATGGAGCAGCACCGAAGTCCCGTCGGGCCCGGTGAGACGCACCTGGAGCTCCCGCGGATCCGGATGGTCGATCTGCGCCCACACCTGGACGCTTGCGACAGATCCGGAGAGGCCGGACACGATGGCCGTCGCCGACGCCGAGCCCGTCCCGTCGGGGACGGCGATCGCGCTGCCGACGAAACCGCCGAAGCGGCTGGCGGCGAGCTGCACGGCGGCGAGCGCATCGACTCGCGGCGTGAGAATCCCGTTGCGCGAGTCTGCGACCGGGACCCCCGTCGAGCGCAGCACTCCGAGCACCCCGAAGCCCGAGAGGTCGGGCCGCGCCTGGCGCACGAGCGCGAACGCTCCGGCGGCGGCGGGCGTGGAGGCGGAGGTGCCTCCGAAGGTGGGGACGTTTCTTCCGCCTTTCCCGATCGTGTTCCAGAAGGCGCCGGGCGCGAGAAGGGAGAGGTTGGTGTTCGAGTTGGAAAAGCAGGCGACCAGATCCGGCGTGGCGGGCTGGTCCGTGCAGTCGCTCCAGCGGACGAGCGCGGAGTTGACCGAATAGACCGCGCCGACCGAAACAGCCGACGAGATGCACGCCGGCGCCGCGAGCGCGTGCAGGTGGAGGCCGTTGCCGGACGCGACGATCACCGGGATGTCGGCCGCGGCCGCGGAATCGAGGGCGACGGCCTCGGCGGGCTCGGACGCGTCGCAGTATCCGACCTCCTCGGAATCCGGCTCCGCTCCGAGGCTTATGTTGATCGCGCCGATGTGGAACTCGGCCTTGTGGGAGATCGCGAAGTTGATCCCCTGGACGATGTCGGACACGAACGCCGTGTCCTTACAGGTCGCGTTCGTCGCGTCGGTCGAGCTGAACACCTTGACCGCGACGATCTTCGCGTCCGGCGCGACTCCCGCGGTGCCCGCGATGACTCCCGAGACCGATGTCCCATGGCCCTCGCAGTCCATCGGGTCGTTGTCCTCGTCGGCCGCGTCCATCCCCCCGATGACCTTCGAGTTCGGGAAGGCACCGCCTCCGAGCTGGAGATTCGTGTAGTCGACGCCGGTATCCAGAACGGCGATGGCCTGTCCGGCCCCGGTGAAGCCGGAGGAGTTCGCCTGGTCGCTCCGCATCAGGCTCGCGGCGGCTTGCGGGACCGTCTGGAAGGCACGCCGGGTCTCGTCGATCGTGACCCAGTCGACGTCCGGCCGGTTGGCGAGGCGAACGACCCCGTCGCGCGTCGCGCGGCCGGCGACGAGAGAGAAGCTCTCGTAGAAGTGTCGCACCCGGAACTCGCTCTGCGGAATCTCTTCGGCGAGAAGCTTCTGGGCGGCGATTCTCCGAATCCGCCGCGCCGGCTCCCCGGCCGGGTCCGGCGCCGCGAGCAGCGCCCGGGCCGCAGGCGTGCCGTCGCGCACTCCCACGATCACGCGCACCTCTTCGGCGCCCTGGTTCAGCGCACGAATGAGCTTCGCGTCGGCCTTCGGCACCTCGTCTGCGGTCACCGGGCGAACCGCCCGGGCAGCCGGGCTGATCGAGAGAGTGAAGAGAGCCGCGATCGCGAGATTGAGCTTGCCGCGTGGCATGTGTCCCCCGAGTTTCGGTTGGATGACAGAGCAGAATACCTTCTTCCGCCCCGGAAAAATCCCGATTGAGGGAGTTTTGAGGAGGGAAACCGGCAGGGCGGGGCACTACGCTATCTTTTCCGGCCGATGCGCGCCGTTTTCGCCGACTGTCACGTGGGCCGCCGGCCCGATGACGACGGCCCCTTTCTCGAAGCCCTCGAGGCGGTGCGAAACCGGGGGGCCCGCGCCATCTCGCTGCTCGGCGACATCTTCCATTTCTTCATCGCGCATCCGAAGTTCGAGACGCCGGCCATCGGCCGCTTCCTCCGAGCCGTCGACCGGCTGCGGGAGGCCGGCATCCCGGTCACCTACGTCGAAGGCAACCGCGATTTTTTCCTGCGCGGCTCTTACGTCGAGTCTCGATTCCGGCAGGTGTGCGACGAGGAGACGTTCACCGAGGGGGGGCGCCGTTTTCTGTTGACGCACGGCGACCTTCTGAACGAGGAAGACCGACCGTACCGGTTCTGGCGAGCGATCTCCAAGAATCGGATCTCGCGCGCCGCGATCGATTTCATGCCCCGCAGAGCGGCGAACCGTTTCGTGTGGAAGGTCGAAGCGCGGCTCTACCGTTCGAACTTCAAGCACAAGACCCGGCTGCCGGTCGAGATGATCCGCTCCTTCGCGACTCGACGATTCCGGGAGGGGTACGACGTCGTCCTCCTGGGTCACTTCCACCGATCCTGGAGCGAGGCCGTGGACGGGGGGCGGGTCGAGATCCTGCCCGCGTTCGTCGACGAGCGGAGATGGATGGAGATCGACGATGACGGCGGGACGCGGCTGGAAGGTCTCTAGGTGTCCCCATTCAGGCTCGTTCTCAGACCGGGAAGCTGACGCCCGCATGAGGGACTACCTCGCCTTCCCTCCGGTCCGTGGCATCCGGGGCAGCGTCCGGGTCCCTTCCTCGAAGAGCGCAACCAATCGCGCGCTCATCCTCGCGGCGCTCGAAAGCGAGCCCGTCGAGCTCGTCCGTCCTCTGGACTCGGATGACACGCGGGCTCTCGCGCGGTGCCTCGAAGCGATGGGAGGGGCAATCATCCCCTCCGAGAGGGGCTGGACGGTCCGGGGGCCGCTCGGGAGGGGCGGGGAACGGGAAGTCCAGCTGGACGCCGGGTCCTCGGGAACGGCCGCGCGTTTTCTCGCGGCCCTCGCGGCGGCCGTTCCGGGCCGTTACCGCCTGACCGGCTCTCCCCGGCTGCAGGAGCGACCGATGTCGGAGCTCGTGACGGCGCTGCGCTCCGCGGGTGCGTCCGTCCGGACGTCCGGGCGGGAGGGGTTTCTCCCGGTCGAGATCGAGGGAGGCACCCTCCGGGCGGCGACGATTCCGGTCGAAGCGGGTCGGTCGAGCCAGTTCGTTTCCGCGCTCCTGCTGGCGGCCGTGGCCGTCGAAGGCGGTCTTTCCGTCCGGCCGCGAGGACCGATCGTCTCGGCGCCTTACGTGGACACGACTCTCGACGTGCTCGAGGCGTTCGGACATCGTATTCGCCGGGACGGCGACGGCACGATCGCCGTCGAGCGGGGCGGCAAGAGAGCTCGTTCGTATACGGTGCCGGGCGACTGGTCTTCGGCGGTTCCGTTCTTCGCCGCCGCGGGGATTGCCGGCGGCGAAGTGCAGGTCACCGGCCTCGTGTATCCGTCGCACGATGCGGACGCGCGCGCCGTGGACGTGATCGAAACAATGGGCGTCGGAATCGAGCGGCGGCCCGACTCGGTTTCCGCGCGCGGCGAGGGTCGAGCATTGAGACCCGTTTCGGTTTCGGCGCGCGACTTTCCCGACGCGGTGCCGGCGCTCGCGGCTCTCGCGACGCACGCGGAGGGGGAGAGCCGCTTCCGGGACGTCGCCCACCTGCGTGACAAGGAGAGCGACCGGCTCGGCGCGCTCGCCGTCCTTCTCCGGGCTGCGGGGGAAGAAGCGGAGGCGGGAGAGGACGGGATCGTGGTGACCGGTCCCCGGCGCCACGCGTCGACCGGTTCCCCCCGTCTTCCGACGTTCGAAGATCATCGGATGGCGATGACCGCGGCTCTCCTCTCGCTTGACTCCGGCGGGACCCTCATCGAGAACCCGGGCTGTGTCGCGAAGTCGTATCCCTCCTTCTTCGAGGACCTCGAGACAATCCTTGTACGTGGGTAGCGCGCTCTCGTCCCGGAAATCCTGAACCTTGAACCCGTCGGCCGGGCCGCCCTCGGAGATCCTCCGCGCCCTCCGCGATGCCGTCGCCGCCGCGGCCTCGGGCGAGGAAAGGGAGGCGCCGCTCAGTGCGCTCGGCCTTGCGAGCCTTTCGATTCTCGACGGGGAAGGCCGGGACGTCGTCCGTCTGGGTGAGCCGCTTCCGTCGGGGCGCGCGGTCCTGCGTCGCGCTCTCGAGGCGGGCAGCGCCCGGTTCGAGCTCGCTCTCGCTCCGCCCGTCGGTGACGAGGTCTCGGCGCCGATCGCGCTTCTCCTGGAGACCCTGCTCTACCGCGCGGACGGCTTCGCCGCCCCTTCCGATTT
>DASUAD010000342.1:0-5571 GCA_035763965.1 Thermoanaerobaculia bacterium
TTCCGCCGACCCGGACGGCGACTCCGAAGGGGCGTCCCTCGGCGATCGGCAGGAGCCGGTATTTCGCCGACAGCTCGTAGTCGTCCTCGCTCGAGGAGCGGTCGAGCGCGAGCTCCAGGGACTGGAGCGGCGAATACGAGACGCCGATCCCGACCGACGAGCTCGAGTCGAAAGTGAAGAAGTTGTGGAAGTCGGCCTCGTTCAACGGGCCTGAAAAACGATGCGTGAACCGGACGCCGAGCGTGCCGTTCGCGGGAACCTCGATCGAAGGGAGGTTGACGATCTGGGAGCCCTCCGGCGCCCGCGGCGGCTCCGGTTTCGCCGCCTCCTGCGCGAGGAGGGCGCCACCCGGAAAGACGGCGGCAAGCGCCGCCAGCAGCCCGAAGCGAAGCCGGAAGGCGCCGGATTTCTCCATCAGTCCCGGGGTGCTCCGCGCAGGATCCAGTCCGTGACCAGCTGGCGTTCCGCCTCCGTGATGGAACCGGTCTGCGGCATCCGCTCTCCGACGATGGGTTGGCCGGGAGAGATCTTTCGCCAGAGATACGAGTTCGTCGCGTCGCCGGGCGTCACCCGGAAGATCGACGAGTTCTGGTTCGCGCGCACCATCACGACGTTGTCGTAAGCGAAACCCGAGGCCAGGACGAGCCCTTCCTGCGCGAGCGACGCCGGTCCGAGGTGGCACCCGGAGAGCGCGCACTTCGGCGTGAAGACCTCGTCCTGCACGCGCGTGAACGTGGCGAGCGGCGAAGGTCCCGGCCCACCGCCCGGGTCGGTCGGCAGCGCCTTCTCGTCGCCGCACCCCGACGAAGCGAGACACAGGGCGGTGAGGAAGGCCAGGACCGCTGCGGTTCTCACGACGCCGCGGAGTATAGCGACGCGTTGCCGGTCGATTCGTTATTTACGAAATCGTAAGAGATCCCTCGTTTCGCTCGGGACGACCGGGCCGCATCCGATCACATACGTACGAGGCCGGCGCCCCAGTGCAGTCCGGCGCCGAGGGCCGTGAAGCAGACGAGCGAGCCCGGCGGGATGCGGCCCGCCTGCTTCGCTTCGTGAAAGACGAGGGGCAGCGTGGCGGCGGTCGTGTTGCCGTACTTCTGGATGTTGTTGAAGACCTTTTCGTCGGGAAGCCCCAGGTGCTTCTGCACCGCCTCGTTGATACGCAGGTTCGCCTGGTGCATGAGGAGAAGGTCGAGATCGCCGATCGACAGACCGTATTTCGCTAGGACCTCGCGGACGATCTCCGGCATCATCGTCGTCGCCAGACGGAAGACCTGACGCCCCTCGACGATCGGCACGGTCCCGTCCTTCTCGAACATCTCGGGAGAGAAGTAGGGAAAGGAGGCCGAGCCCCCGCCCGGAACGTAGAGCTTGTCCCAGTGCCTGCCGTCCGTGCGCATCTCGAACCCGAGGAATCCTCTTCCGTCGCCCGAGCCGTTCGCTTCCAGGACGAAGGCGCCCCCGCCGTCCCCGAAGATGACCGCGCGATCCCGCTGGGCCGTGCCCCAGGCGCGGGCTTTCGGTGAGGCGGGTCCCTCGGAGTCTCCGAACATGATCGCCCACTCCGCGTCGGTCCATGGGTACAGCGACGCGTGGCACTCGGCTCCCACGAGGAGCACGCGGCGGTACGTGCCGGACCGGATGTACGCGTCGGCGACCTGAAGCCCCGAAAGGAATCCCGCGCACTGCATGCGCACGTCGAGCGCGTGCGTCGTCTCGAGCCCCAGCTTCTTCGCGAGGAGCCCGCCGTTGCCCGGGAAGTAGTGGTCAGGCGTCATGGTCGCGAACACGATCAGGTCGAGGTCACCCGCTTCGAGCCCGGCGTCGGAGAGAGCCCGCCGCGAAGCTTCGAAGCCGAGGTCCGACGACGACGTTCCCTTTCGGGCGTAGCGTCGCTCGCAGATCCCGGTGCGCTGGCGGATCCACTCGTCGGTCGTGTCCATCAGGAGCGACATTCGGTCGTTCGTCACGACGCCCGGTGGAACGAACATCCCGGATCCGCGGATCACGGTCGTGGGAGGAGGCATCTGGCGGCAGCGATCTTATTTCGCGGAGGGATCGCCTTCCGTCTTACTGGTGCAGCGGCGCGATGTCGACGTCTCCCGTCGGGCCGTCCACCTCCGCGACCCAGGCCGAGAGGGCCATTCCGTCCGAGGCCTTCAGGACGAGTTGGCCATTGCGTTCCTCGTCGGCGCCGAGGCTCGCCATCACGGAGTTCACCCGGACGGTCCCGAGCTCGGGAACCGCGACGGTCCGCCGTCCGATCTCGAAGGCGTTGCCGTTGTAGCCGATGATCTCGACCGTCCCCGCGGCGCCCCGGTTGTGGAGCAGCAGGTTGGTGCGGCGCGTCGCGGTCTTCGGCGCGCCGATCGCATAGGCCGAACCGCCGGGCGGGACGTTGCCCTCCTCCGGGATCGGAAGCGCGAGCGTCGCAAAGTCCCCCTCCTCCCTGCGCGCGGCGATGCGCAAGGACGAGGCGATCGGAGCGTCGGACTCGACGAGAAGCGCTCCCTGGCCGATCCCGATTCCGAAAAGCGTCGAGAGCACGTTCTCGATCACGGTGCTCGCGCCCGGCTCGAGCGAAAGCATCCGGGAAGAGGACGCCTGGAACGGGTCGAGCGGATAGTAGGCGACGGTGACCGCCGCGGGAGCGGCGGCGTCGGGGTTCGAGAGCAGGAGGTCGGAAACGAAGCTCGTCTCGAAGAGCCCGGTCAACGTACCCGCGTTCGGGAAAACCCCTTGCCCGGCCGCGGTCGCGGGAAGCGAGAGCGCCGTGTCGTCCGTGCCGTCGTCGACGATCCGGACGTAGGTCAGGAGACTCCCCGAGACGACGGAGACCCGGATCACGTCGCCCGGTTCGGGGGCGACCCCGAACGCCGCGGCTGCCGGGTCGAACTCTTCGTTCAAGGTCGCGGTGAGCGAGATCGGGAGCGATCCCCGGACGGTGCCGTCCGGCGCGACGAGCGTGAAGACGGCCTCGGCGCCCGACGGGGCATAGAAGCCGAAGATCGACCTCTCGCTCTCCCGGAACCCAGTGAAGAGAGTGCGTTGCGCGCCGTCGCCCAGGATCTCTCCCGCCGGGAACGCCGGGGCCGCGTAGCCGAACGACCCGCCGTCCTCGCGTGCTTTCGCCGTCCGCACGTTCGCGACGAGGCTGTCCGCCGGGCCGGAGGTCACGTGGATGCGGACCGGGCCGGAAACGGGGACGGTCGCGGATCCGATGTTTCCGAAGGCGTCCGAAACGAGCGACGTCGTGCCGGGCTGCAGGGTGAAGGTCTGCCGCGCGGGGAAGGAGCCGGGCGAGAAGGAGTAGAGAATCTCCCCGGAAATCTCCGTGTCGGACGGGTTGTGAAGCATGACGTCGACGCGGATCTCCTCGTTCGCGTCCCCGGCGAGCTGGGTCGCGACCGGAGCGAGGAGATCGGATGCCGCGCCGGCGGTCTGGAGCTGAACGTGGGCGAGCCGGCCCGCCGTGCCGACCCACACGTCGCCTCCGACGACGTCGATGCCGTAGGCGTTTTGCCAGGGGATCTCGGTTCTCAGGACGCCGGGGATTCCGGCCGTGACCTTGAGGTCCTCCACCGGGATCGCGGCCGGGTGGGAAGCAAAGGTCGTCGGCGTGACCGTGTAGTCACGGACTTTCGCAGCTCGCGAGTTGACGAGGGCGTGGACCTCGAGCGTCTCGGGCTCGATCGTCGCGGAGGCACTCGACGCGAAGGCCGGGTCGAGAACCGCGATCTGCCCGTTGCCCCCCGCGGCTTCGGTGATGTAGACGCGGCCCCCGAAAACCTCGAAGTGAATCGGATTGAGGAGTCCGATGAAGCTCCGGAATTCTCCGGTCGAGGGGTCGAAGCGATCCATGCGGCCTCCCGTGAACTGCGAGATCCAGAGGCGGCCGTCTCGATCGAACTGCATCTCGGAAGGGGAGAGGATGGCGAACGTCGGATCGAAGAGCGTCCACGAGGTCTCCTCCGACGCTCCCGGCTCGAAGCGCACGACCCGGTTGTTCCCGAAGTCGGCCATCCAGAGGGCGCCGTCGGGACCCCGGATGATCTCGGAGTACGCGATCGTCTGGGTGCCCGTCCCGTCGGAGCGGCCCGAGCGATAGTCCACGACTTCGAGGGTCGCGAGGTCGACCGACTGGAGGCGCCGATCGGTCTGCGCGATCCAGACCTTTCCATCCGGCGCCCGATAGAAACCGGCAGGGCGCGAGCCGGGGATTTCCCACTCGCGGACCTGCCCGTTGCTCGTGTCGAGGCGTCCGAAGATCGAGTGGCCCGCGTCGATCTCGCTCTCGCCGTTGCAGATGAACCAGACGAAGTCGCCGTCCAGCTCGAAATCGACGGGATTCGCACCGAGGTGGTTGTCGTCGCGAATCGCCCACTGCTTCATCTCCTCGCCCTGCAGGAGCGCGATCCGATCGAGGGCCGGGATGAGGAACCAGACTGAGCCGTCCGGCCGGGCCTCGACGCGCACGCCGCTCACGACCCCCGTCTTCTCGGTCTCGTAGGCATTCCCGGCGGGTACGATGGTCGGCGTCTCCGTCTGGGCGAGGAGCGCCGCCGCGAGCAGGGAAACGGCGCCCGCGACGCCGGTCAAACGAAGGGGTTGGAACATCGGCGGATCATAACCTCCGCTTTAAACGCGACATTTCTCCTCCGCGAGGGAGGGCGAATGACTCGATGCACCCCTCGCCCCGCCAGCGGGGAGAGGGTTGGGGTGAGGGGCGCTCCCTCCTCTCCCTCCCGGCAGAGACGCACCGCCGCTGGACTCCCTCTCCCTGCGGGAGAGGGTCGGCGTGAGGGGGTTGCATTGCCGCGGCATTCTCCGCTCCTCCCCGGCGTTATCTTTTCCCTGATGGCTTCCCGCGCTCCGGTTCGCCGCTCTCCCGTCGCCCAGGCTCTCGCCCGTCGGACCGTCGCGGCGGCGCCTGAGCTCGTCGAGCGGCTGCCCGACGGACGTCTCCGATGCTACTCGTGCGGGCACCGCTGCCCGATTCCCGAGGGGCGCGAAGGCGTCTGCCGCGTCCGATACAACGAGGAAGGCGTCCTCAGAGTCCCCTGGGGGTACGTCGGCGCGATCCAGTGTGATCCGATCGAAAAGAAACCTTTCTTCCACGCTCTTCCCGGATCCGACGCGCTGTCTTTCGGGATGCTCGGATGCGACCTGCACTGCGCCTACTGCCAGAACTGGTTCACGTCGCAGTCGATCCGCGATCCGCAGGCGATGGCGCCTCCGCGGGACATCTCGCCGGAGGCCCTCGCGGACCGCGCGGTCGAGTCCGGCGCGCCGACCGTGGTTTCGACTTACAACGAGCCGCTCATCACGTCGGAGTGGGCCGTCGCGATTTTTCAGGAGGCGAAACGGCGTGGCCTCTACACGGCCTACGTCTCGAACGGGAACGGGACGCCTCAAGTCCTCGACTACGTGCGCCCGTGGATCGACTTCTACAAGGTGGACTTGAAGTCGATGGACGACAAGCACTACCGCGAGCTCGGCGGCGTGCTGCAGAACGTCCTCGACACGATCCAGGGCATCTACGACCGCGGCATCTGGCTCGAGGTGCTCACC
>DASUAD010000343.1:0-4033 GCA_035763965.1 Thermoanaerobaculia bacterium
TCCGAGATCGCCTCGAGCGCGTGTTTCGATGCGCAGTACGCTCCGGCGAACGGTACGGTGATCTTGCCGGCGAGCGACGAAACATTGACGACCGTCCCCCGACGCGCCGCGCGCATGGCGGGAAGCACTTCCCGGAGTACCGCGAGCGCTCCGAACACGTTCACCTCGAACTGTGCGCGCCATTCCTCCGGGGAGACGTCCTCGATCGCGCCGTACTGGCCATAGCCGGCATTGTTGACGAGCGCGTCGATGCGACCGGCCGCCGCGAGGGTCGTCCGGACCGCCCGCTCGATCGACGCCGGGTCTGTGACGTCGAGAACGATCGTCTCGATCCCCTCTGCCGTCAGGTCGGCAACGTCTTCGAGCCGACGCGCCGACGCGAAGACGCGATGGCCGCGCCGGGCCCCTTCGATTGCGGTCGCTCGTCCGATTCCGCTCGAGCAGCCGGTCACGAGGATGACCTGTGATGAGCGCATGGCCGGGCAGGGATGTTACCCTTCAGAAGCGCGTCCGATGGCCTACGCCGAAAAGAACCTCGCTCCGGGAGAGTCGATCGCCTACCGGGCTCGCTATCACTGGATTTACTACCGGCTGACGCTCGCGCTCCTGCTCGTCGCGGCGGTTTTCGGCCTCTGGTGGTGGATCTCCGGGCGCGAGCTCCAGGCGCGCCCGGCCTCGTCGCTCTTCGGCACCATCGCGCTCGCTCTCCTCGCCGTGGCGGCCCTCCACTTCCTCGCCCGCCGGATCCGGGCGTCGGCCGACGAGTTCGTGGTGACGAACCGGCGCGTGATCCGCAAGACCGGCCTCGTGGCCCGCGAGGCCGAGCACGCGCCGATCGACAAGATCCAGGACGTTACCGTCGACCAGGGCGTGGGGGCGCGTCTGCTCGGCTACGGCACCGTGATCCTCGAGACGGCGTCGGAGTCCGGTCGGATCGTGATTCCCGACATCGCCGATCCGGAAAAGTTTCGGAGCGCGATCTGGGGTCAGACCTCCGCCGCGGCGGTTCCGGCTCCCGGGAGGCCGACGGTGGCCGGAGAGAGCCCGGCGGCGGCCCGACTCGCGGAGCTGGAGACCCTGCGCACCCGCGGGCTGCTCACGACCGAGGAGTACACGCGGAAACGCGAAGAGATCCTGGGCTCTCTATGAATTCCGGTCGTTCCCGCCGGAGCGCGACCGGTAAACCTCCGCGCCGCCCGCTCGTCTATCGGGTGTGCCGGCCCTCGCCGTGATTCCCCGGGAGACCCGGCCGGGCGTCGAGGAAGCGCTTCTCATCCGCGAGGTCCGCTCCGGCAACTCGGAAGCGTTCGAGTACTTCGTGCGCCAGTATCAGTCGAAGATCACGAGAATCGCTTACCGGCTGCTGAAAGACGTCGGGGAAGCCGACTGTGCGGCGCAGGAGAGCTTCCTGCGCGCGTGGCAGAACATCAACGAGTTCCGGGAGGGATCGACGTTCGAGACCTGGCTCACGCGGATCTGCATCAACTGGTGCAAAGACCGGCTGAAGCGGCGTCGGGTCGTTCTCTACTTTCACCAGGCGTCCGACGAGGGGGGAGACGAGCCGGGCCCTCGTGACACGTCGCCGCACCCGGACCCTTCACCGGAGAGGCGCGCCCACTCGCGCGAAATCCAGGAACGGTTGCGGAAAGCGATCGAGGCTCTCTCGCCGCGGCAGAAGGCCGTGTTCACGCTGAAGCATTTCGAGGAGCTCTCGATCCCGGAGATCGCGGAGCTGACCGGACTCGACTCCGGTACCGTCAAGTCCCATCTCTTCCGCGCGGCGCGCAAGATCCGGGAGAGCCTGCGCGACCTCCGGAAGAAGGCATGACATGCGGAACGAGAACGAGATTTCGACCGACCACCTGACCGACGAGGAGCTGTTCGCTCTCGCGGTGCCTCCCGCGGGAGCGCCCGAGCCGCTGCCCGTCCACCTCTCCGACTGCGTGCAGTGCAGCCAGGCTCTCGTGGACTGGAAGAGAGCCCTGTCCGAAATCGGCAGAGAAGATGGGGAGGTGATCGCCGGGCGCAGCGCCGAGGAGTGGCGGGCGGCAGAGGAGGCGACGCTCGCCGCCATCCGTCAGGCAGGCGCGCCCGGGCGGCGCCGTGCGAGAACCCTTCGCTGGGCGCTTCCGGCCGCGGCCGTACTCGCGCTCTTTGCGCTGCTGATCGCGGGACGCTCGACGAAGACCCCCGCGGCCTTCGACGATCCGAGCGGCCTCTCTGCGCAGGATCGCGCCGACGATGCTCTCCTGCGAGACGTCGACCGGCTGGCGAGCGGGGAGGACGCGGCGAGCGGCTGGAGCGAGCTCGTGCCCGATCCGGCGGGAACGGACGCGACGCCCCCGGCGGAGAGATCATGAAGCCGTTTGCCGCGGCAGTGTTCTTCGCGTCGCTCGCCGCCGCCTCGACGGCGCTTCCGCCGCCCGACATGCCGGAGGGGAAGTGGTGGAAGCGGCCGCGTGTGGCGGCTGAAATCAACCTGAGTCCCGAGCAGGTGAGCCGGATCGAAGGCATTTTCAGCCGCGCGCGACCGGTGCTCATCGACCGGAAGGCGGAGCTGGAGAAGAGGCAGGGCGACCTCCAGGATGCTCTCGAGAATCCGAACGCCGACCGTCGCGCGATCGCTTCGCGAGTCGAGGCGGTCGAGGACGCCCGGGCGGAGCTCCAGAAGGCCCGCGTCCTCATGGTTTTGGACATCCGGCAGGTCCTGAAGCGGGAGCAGTGGGAGCGGCTGATGCGGATGCAGCAGGAGTTCCGGCGGCAGCGTCGGGAACGTTTCGGCAGATCTCTCGAACGCCGCCGGCCTCCGGCCGACGACCGGCCCCGCTGAGACTCTAGAACACGAGGCGTGCGGCGAGCCCGCCGCGGATCGGGACGAGCTGCATTTCGGCAGCGGGCTTCTGCGACTGTGCCTGGGCAGCGCGATGGCGCGCGACGATGAAGCGGCCGACCGCCGTGCCGAGGATCGCACCCGCGACGACGTCGCTCGCGAAGTGGACGCGGTCGTTGACCCGATCGAACGCGACCAGCGTGGCTGCTGTGTACGCGATCGTGGGAACGAGCCAGCCCTTCGCGCGCATCGCGACCACCGAAGCGAGTGAGAACGCCTGCGTCGCATGGCCCGAAGGGAACGAGTCGTGGGACGAGAACGGATGGAAGGCCGTCTCTCCGTCTGACTCGAAAGGACGCTCGCGGCCGAAGGCGCGCTTCAGGATCCACTTGTCGAGCAGATGCGACAGGAATCCGGCTTCGAGAGCTTCGCGCCCGGTCTCCCGGAGCTCCCAGTCGCGGGCCGCGTAGCCCACGACGAGATAGGCGGCGCCGATGTTCGACGCCCAGGCTCCGCCGAGCGGGGTCGTCGCGTCGGAGACGCGATCGGTGAAGCGCGATCGGTTCTGCTGGAATTCGCGGTCGATCGTCTCGTCGGCGAGCATCAAACCGCCGATGAGTACGACCGCGCCGCCGACCCGCTCCCAGTCCTTGCCGTCCCAGTGCAGCGGCGCAGTCGCGATCGCGAAGGAGTCCGACACGTATCGCTTCGCCTCGACCTTGATGTCGCGCCAGAGGTCCTTCGGTCTGAGAGAAGGCCTCTTCGGCGGAGGTTCCTTCGGCGGAGCGGGTTCCTGGGGAGGTTCCTGCGGCTGCGGTGGAGGAGTGGGCTGCTGCTGCGGCGGCTGCTGCTGCGGTGACTCCTGCGGCGCCGCCTCACCCCGCGCTTCCTGCGCCGGAGGCGATTCCTGCGGCGACTGGGAAACGACAGCCGGAGCGTCCGTCGGGACCGGGGGAGCGGCCGGTTCGAGCGGCGCGTCGCAGACCGCGGAGACCGCGATGCTCGCCTCGACTTCGGCAAGGAGAGGCGAGGCGAGCAGGCTCGCGACGAGGACGGCAGCAACGGCTCTCACGCGACACGTGAATGCAAGTCTCCGGCCTTCGATCGAGACTGCGGGTTACGATCGCCGCGTGGATCCGACCGCACGCGAACGCATCACCGAGTACGTCAAGCCGCTGGCGGTCGGGCTCGACGGGGTCACCT
>DASUAD010000344.1:0-2358 GCA_035763965.1 Thermoanaerobaculia bacterium
GGGCGAGGGATGAAGCCCCCTCACCCTGACCTCTCCCCGCGTGGCGGGGAGAGGGATGAAGCCCCTCACACCCACCCTCTCCAACGGGGGGAGCGGGTGGCACTTCGTCGTGATCGGCAGCCGTCACTCCACCACCTCGACCGTCGTCGCGGATCGATTCTCGCCTTCCGCGATGATCCACGCTTTCCAGCGGTTTAGGGTTTCGCGGTGTTTCGTCAGCAGTCGCCGCGAGGCCACCGCGTACTCGTTCTTCTCGGTCGTGTCGAAACGCACCTTGAATATGAACCGCCTCACTTCCGTGTGCACGCGGATCTCGGACGCCAGCGGAACTCCGCTCCCGTCGACCCAGAATCGCCCGGTTCGCGTCACCCTGAAGCCCTTCTCTCGATCGAGGCCGCGGGGCGCTCGCATGACGAGATCGAGCACGCGCGCCGGACGCCCGCCCAGCCGTTCGGCCGACTCCGACCGGACCCGTGCCCCGGCGAGATCTTCGAGGAGTTTCTCCGCGGGCCGCAGCAGCTCGAGGACCCGCAGCGCGTCGAGGTCCCGCACGGCGTCTCCGGGACCGCGCGAGTCGCGCCGCCCTGCCTGCTCCCGCGCGGCCTGGGTGAGCACGGCGTCGTCGTAGAGGAGCTTGAGCGCTTCGCCGGCGCCGCCGTCTTCGGCGACGATCGCCGCACGCGCCTGTCGGGTGCGTTTCTGTCCCTCGTCCTCGTACTCACCCGTGTTCTCCTGCGTGATCCGGGCGCGCAACGGCTCCCGCGCGCGCAGTTTCTCGAGCGAAGCGCGGAGGTCGTCGAGCCCGGCCGCTCGCGAGCCGGCGGCACAGAGCACGAGCGCCGCCGCGATTCCGGCCGTGCGTCTCACGCCCTCCTCGCCTGTCTCGACGCGATCGCGTACAGCACGACTCCGATCGCGACGAACGCCGCGGAGCCGCCGACGAGGAGCGCGACGCGCAGCGTCTTGCGGGGCTCGTCGGCCGGAGGAATGCACGACAGCGCGATCGAGAGCGCCGTCACCGCGAAGCCCGCGACGTTGACGAGGACGTTGCCGATCCGTCCGCCGGGGACCGGAATCGCCCCTTCGCTCCGCGAAACTTCCTTTCCGAGGACGATCCCCGACGCGAACATGTAGAGGTAGGGGATGAAGTAGAGGATGAGCGTGAAGTCGGCGAAGAAGAGATACGCTTCCTTCACTCCCGATCCGGCGGTCGCGAGCACCGTGAACGCGATCGCGAGCACTCCCTGCGCAAGCAGCGCGACGGCCGGCGTATTCCATCGAGGGTGAATCCGCGAGAACGCGGGCGGCAGATACCGGTCGAGTCCGGCGACGAAGAGGAGCCGGCCCGTGCCCGCGAACCACGCCGCCAGCGCGCCCAGCCCGGCAAGCCACATCATGAGCGCCGTCGGCGCGCCGAGAAACGCGAGCCCGACCCGCGCTCCCGACTTCGTGACGGCCTGGTTGATGCCGGTCAGGATCGACGTCTCGGCCGCCGGCAGGCAGACGAGGAGAGCGACCGTCCCGACGAGGTAGACGAACGCGATCGAAACGGCGGACGCGAGGATGGCGCGGGGAATCGTCTTTCGCGGCTCGATGATCTCCTCGGAGACGAGCGGCGCCAGCTCGAACCCGGCGAACGCGAAGCAGAGCTTCGAAAAGGCGAGCACGAGAGTGAGGTCGGCGAGTCGCGGCACGAGCGACGCGAGCGGGATCGGATTCGCCGGGCCGAATCGCGCGAGCGACAGCGCCGCGATCACGATCAGGAAGACGATCGGAAGCCAGTTCGCCGCTCCGCCCAGGTTCTGGACCCACTTTCCCGACCGCCATCCGACGACGCTCGCGGCGACCGCGATCGCCACGAGCACGAGCGAGCCGATCATCCCGTAGGCGCGGTTCTGCTCGAGGTACGCGTACCGCGTGCCGAGGACGTAGAGGCCCATCCCGGCGGTCGCGAGCGCGAGCGACGGGTAGTAGAAGAGGTTGTTCACCCAGTAACACCACCCCGCGACGAAGCCGTGGAAGTCGCCAAACGCCCGTTTGCTCCACGCGTAGAGCCCTCCCTCCCGGGGAAACGCCGAGGAGAGCGCGGTGACGCAGAGGGCCTGGGGGACGAAGAAAAAGAGCCCGGCGGCGACCCACAGGGTCAGCGAAGCGGGCCCGGCTGCCGCGGCGAAGGCCATCCAGCGGGGTGAGAGGATCGCCGCGACGTACATCAGGATGAGGTCGCGGGAGCCGAGCTGGCGGCGGAGCTCCGTCGGCACCCGCGGATCATAGAGAATTCGGTCGGATGAACTTGAAAAACGCGGCGCCCGAAGAATTCGGGCCGGTCAAGACGTTCTTCTACCGCCTGTGGGCGGA
>DASUAD010000345.1:0-3882 GCA_035763965.1 Thermoanaerobaculia bacterium
CGCATCCGGAGAGCGTTCCGGACGAGATCCCGCTGCGCCACCGCGCCCTTGCCCTCGATATTCGGCGGGCGCGTCTCCAGCCGGACCACGTGGTCCTGCTGGAGCTGGAGCTCCGCCGAGTCCTCGATCGTCACGATGCGCTCCGTAGTCGGGATGGCGTTCGAGAGGACGTTCAGGAGCGTCGTCTTGCCGGCGCCGGTACCGCCGGACACCAGGATGTTGAGTCGGGCGTGAACCGCCGCCCGCAGCACGTCGACGAGAGCCGGCGTCACGGTTCCATTCGTGACGAGATCGCTCATCTTCAGCGGGTCGACGGCGAATCGCCGGATCGACAGCACCGGGCCGTCCAGCGCCAGCGGCGGGATGATGGCATTGACCCGGGAGCCGTCCGGCAGGCGAGCATCGACCATGGGGGACGATTCGTCGACCCGACGGCCCACGGCCGACACGATGCGGTCGATGATCTGCATGAGATGGGCGTCGTCGCGGAAGATCGCGTTCGTCCGCTCGAGCTTGCCGCGACGCTCGATGTAGACTTCGTGGGCCCCGTTGACGAGAATGTCGGAGACAGTGGGATCCTGCATGAGCGGCTCGATGGGGCCCAGCCCGAACGTCTCGTGCTGGACCTCGCGGACCAGGTCCTCGCGTTCCTGTCGGCTCAGGGGTGTCTCGTCGGCAACGAGCATGTCCTCGACGAGCCGTCGGATCTGCTGCTGCACGACGTCGCTGGGCAGGGACGAGAGCTTGGCCAGATCGAGTCGCTCGATGAGCTGTCGATGCACCCGCGTCTTCAGTTCATAGCGCGCGGTATCGACCCGGCGGGTTGGCTCCACGACGCCGTTGCCGTTGGTCGGGACCGCCACCACTCCGTCAGGTCGCCCGTTGCCGCGGTTGCTAAACAAAGTCATTGCTCACGCTCCCGAAAGGCGTTTGATCGGCCAGGCCATGGACAGGAATGCGCGCTTGCGGACGGGACCTTCCCCCGCCCGTTCGTCGCCGCACAGCGTTTCCGCGAGCTCGCGCAGGTTCCTCGAGATCTTCGACCGCGGCGACATCGAGACCACCGGCCGGCCCGCATTGATCGACGCAACGACCGTCTGGTAATCGCTCGGCGTTCGCCAGTAAATGGGGAGCCCGAGGGTCGTCCGCGCGTGTTTGACGGTCACGCCGTCCGCGGTGCCGTCGCGCATGACGACCACCTTGATCTTTTTCGTGTCGAGGCCCAGGTGCCGAAAGGCCGCCAGCGCCGCCGCCCCCGAGCGCAGGGTCGCGACGTCCAGGCTGGTCACGAACAGGATCACGTCCGAGGCCTCGAGCGCCGCGACCGTACCGGGGTCGAAATCGTGCCGGAGATCCATCAGCACGTGGTCGAAGTGAGACCTCGCGACTTCGATCGCACCGCTGACCTGATCGGGACTGAACTGACCGCGCTCGAGCCGCGTCGGCCCGGGCGCGGTCCAGAGTCCGCTCGCGTGCGCCGTCAAGAGGCCACGAAGCAGCGACTCGTCCATTCGGCCGAGGTTTTCGACGACGTCGTGGATCGAGTAGCGTGGCTTGAGATCCAGGAACGTCACGATATCCGACTGCCGGGTGTCGAGCTCCACGAGTAGCGTCTTGCCTCCGGCGCGCTCGGCCATCGAGACGGCCAGATTGATTGCGAGCGTCGTCGCGCCGAGGCCGCCCTTGGCGGCGAAGACCGAGGTGATCCGTCCGGGATTCCGCTGCGGCGCCGCGCCGCGGAATCGCGCCAGCTTCTCCAGCGCGGCGACCAGATCGACACGCTCCACGGGGCGGCGCAGAAACTCCAGGGCGCCGGCACGGAGAACGCGAATGACGAGCTCGGCCGAGACCCCTTGCCCCATCGCGAGGATCGCCGTGTCCGGCAGCTTGCGGGCCAGCTGCTCGATCGTCGTGACGGCCATCGCCGCGGCCGGCGACTCGCGGCCATCGACCTCGACCACGAGAAGATCGGGTCGCGTCGCCGCGGCCTGCAGGAGAGCCTCCGCGGGGTCGCGGTACTCCCCGACGAGCGTGACCGTGGGGATATCCGCCAGCAGGCGCCGCATCGCCGCGCGCGCCTCGGCGTCGGAGTCCACCAGGACTGTACGAAGCGTTGAGGATGCCATCACCGGGCGACCGGCGGCTCGAGGCTGCTCTTGCCGAAGGGCCGGTCGACCACCTCACCGACACCCGGGATCCCAGGCATCAGCGTGAACTCCTTCCGTTCGTTCTCGCGCAGCTCCAGGAGCTTCGTGGCGTCGGGGACCGCGGCGGAACCGACGGGAGCGGCGTTGACGAGCTTCACCGTCACGAGGAAGAGCAGCTCGGTCTCATTGTTCTGAAAGCGCGTGCTGCGGAAGAGAGCGCCGAGGATCGGGACGTCGCCGACGATCGGGGTCTTCGCCACCTGCTGCCGCACCTCGTTGTTGATGAGGCCCCCGATGGCGAACGTCTCGCCGTCCTTCAGATTGACCGAGGTCAAGGCCTGATTCTTTCGAATCGTGGGAATGTTGAAACCCTGGATGGTCAGGCCCTGGCTGAAGTCGAGGCTCGAGACCTCCGGTCTGACCCTCAGGTTGATGATCTCTCCGTCGACGACGACCGGGGTGAAGAGGATGCTCACCCCGAACTCCTTGAACTCGATCGTGATCGTGTTGTTCTGCTGAGCGACGGGAAAGGGGAACTCGCCACCCGAGATGAACTTGGCCTCCTTGCCGCTCTGGGTGACGAGGTTGGGCTTCGCGAGTGTCCGGAACGCGCCACGGCGAGCGAGCGCTTGGGCGATCCCGGCAAAGTCTCGGGTTCCCGGCGACGAGAGAAAGAAGCCGCTGCCGGCCTGGGCCGAGGTGAACGAAAACTCGGGCGTCTGGGCGCCCTGGATCGATCCGCTGTTCGTCAGCACGCCGCCCAGGAGCCCGAGAGCCGGGGAGAATGGGAAGCCGGCAAACGACGCGCCCTGGATGGTCTTGCCGAGCGCACGCCAGCTGAACCCCAGCTCCTTCAACGACTCCCGCGCGATCTCCGCGACGTGCATTTGCAGGAGCACCTGCTGCGGCTTCACCTCGGCCATCGAGAGCAGGTTGACCACCCGTCCCTTGGGGGCGAATGACGACGCGATCTCGACGGCTCCCGGGATCAGGTTCTCGCTCGACACGGTGCCCCGCACGATGATGGCGTCCTGGGCCGCCTGCACCTGGATGTCGTCGCGCGGCGCGATCTGCCGGAGCCGCTCGGTCAGGAGCGCCAGGTCACTCTGCACGACGACGTCGAAGAAGAGCGTCTTGTCGGGATAGAACACGACGAGCGACGTGATCCCCGCCGTCTTGCCGTTGAGGAGGATCTGGTTCGGCGTGACGGCGAAGACGTCGGCAACGCTGGGGTTCGTCACGGACAGCCGGGTGAACGGTTCCTTCAGATCGACGATCTGCGACTTACCAATCGTGACGTCGAGCCGGATGAGGCCTTGCTCGGCGGCCCCGGCGGTCGCAATGGGATACGCGACACAGACCGACAGCAGAATCAATGCGAACAGCGTCGACAGAGGGTTCAATGTCTTCACGGGTTTCACTTTTTGGCCGCCTCACTCTCTAGCTTGCCGTTGCCGAGGGGCACCCACGCCTCCTTGGCATCGCGGACGAAGAGCTGATGCGACGATCGCCCGCCCCGGAGCACCTCCACCGGGTGCGCCGCGGCCGGGACGAGCGGCGACCGGGGCGAAAACAGCGGTGCGGGGTGCACGACGAGATCGAAGCCCTGAACCTTGGCCCCGTAGAAGACGAGCAGCGAGGTTTCCCCCATGCCCTTCCCGTTGATGAGAATACGGGTCGGACTCACCACGACGATGTCGGCGATGGCGGTGTTCGTCACCGAGACCTTGGTGGG
>DASUAD010000346.1:0-2798 GCA_035763965.1 Thermoanaerobaculia bacterium
TCACCCACGTTTTCGGGCGAGAGCCCGCCGGACACGAAGAGTGGCACCGGCCAGGTCCTGCCTTCGAGCAGAAACCAGTCGAACGGAACGCCCGTACCGCCCGGGCCCCGGCGGGGTGCCGCGGTGTCGAAGAGGATTCCCGCGCAGCGCTCGAGGAGCGTCGCCGGCGGGATCTCCTCGTCCCGACCGGCATGCGCGACCGCCAGCACGCGGCGGCTCACACGTGCGAGGTCGTCGGAACGGAGCGTCCGATGGATCTGAACGATGTCGAGCGACGCGGCGTCGATCGCTTCACGAATCTCCTCGTAAGTCTCCTCGACGAAGACTCCGACCCGCCGGACGCCGTCCCGGCACGCCCCAGCGAGCCGGCGGGCGACTTCGGGCGTGATGCGCCGCCGCGACCCCGAAGAGAAATTGAACCCCACGTAGGCCGCCCCGAGCGCGCAGGCTTCCTCGACGTCTTCGACTCGCATGAGGCCGCAGATCTTGACGTCGGTCATCGCGCGAGCTCGCGCAGGACGTCCTCCGGATCCTCGGAGGTCAGGAGCGCCTCTCCGACGAGGAACGCCTCCCACCCGGCGGCGGCCAGACGGCGAACGTCCTGCGAAGAGGTAATGCCGCTTTCGGCCAGGCGCACGGGACCCGGCGGAATCTCGCGGGCCAGAGGCTCCAGCGCGGCAACGTCGGTCTCGAACGTCGAGAGATCGCGGGCGTTCACGCCGAGGACATCGGGTTCGGTCGCGGCCGCGCGCGGGATTTCGAGCGCTCCGTGAGCTTCGACCACGGCGGCGAGGCCGCGGTCGCGGGCGCCGCGACGGAGAAGCGCAAGGTCTCCGTCGGAAAGCGCGCGAACGATCAGGAGAACGGCATCCGCGCCGATCGAGGCCGCGAAGTCGAGCTGTCGTTCCGAGAGCACGAAATCCTTCATCAGGACAGGAAGGCCGGAGATGCGCTTCGCGCGGGCGATCCACTCCGGCTTCCCGCCGAAATGGTCCTGTTCGGTGACGATCGAGATCGCCGCGGCACGGCCGCGCCGATAGGCGAGCGCGAAAGTCTCGAGCTTGCCGTCCGCGCCGGTGACGATTTCACCCCGCGACGGTGAACACGCCTTGAACTCGGCGATGATCCGGGTCCCCGGCTCCCGGAGCGCCGCGACGAACCGCGCCCCGTCGCCGCCCGCGGACGGGAGAGCCGCCGTCGCATACTCGTCCCGCGCGAGTCGCGCCCGCTTGTCCGAGAGAATCCGATCGAGCACCGCACTCATGCCGCTGACACCCCCGACCGCAG
The DNA here is from genome assembly GCA_035763965.1 of Thermoanaerobaculia bacterium. Lineage (GTDB taxonomy): Bacteria > Acidobacteriota > Thermoanaerobaculia > UBA5066 > Gp7-AA6 > Gp7-AA6. Next base: position 1,288 of record DASUAD010000346.1, read on the forward strand.
CCGTTCGAAGGACTCGAGCGCGCGCCCCTCGTCGAGGGCGGCGCGCGCGCGCTCGTAGCCTTCGTCGAGCCGCTCGGCGAGATCGGCGAGAACGAGACCGAGCGCCGCGTTCAGGAGAACCGCCTCGCGGCGCGGCCCCTCTTCTCCGCCGAGGAGCGCCTTGAGCATCGCGGCGTTGGAGGCTGCGTCGCCCCCCGCGAGATCGGCAGGGTCGACCACCCGCTGCGGTACGTCCGCCGGGTCGTATTTCCAGGGTCGCGTCCAGCCGCTGTGCACCTCGATACCCGTGGCCGGCACGCCCGGTATGAGCTCGTCGAGGCCGTTCGCCGAATGGAAGACGACAGCGCGCTCGGAGCCGAGCATCGCGAGCGCGTCGGCGAGCAGACGCACGAGCTCGGGGCGTCCGACCCCGATCACCTGACGGGTCGCACCCGCGGGGTTGGCGAGGGGTCCGAGCGCGTTGAAGATCGTGCGGACGCCCAGCTCCCGGCGCACGGTCCCGAGTTCCTTCATCGCCGGGTGAAACGCCGGTGCGAACAGAAACACCAGGCCGATCTCGTCGAGAAGCCTTCCGGCGCGATCCGGGTCGAGGTCGATCGGGACGCCTGCGGCTGCAAGGATGTCCGCGGATCCGACGCGCGAGGAGATCGAGCGGTTCCCATGCTTCGCGACGGATGCGCCCGCTCCCGCAGCGACGATCGCGGTCGCGGTCGACAGGTTGAACATGTCTCGCCCGATTCCGCCCGGCCCGCAGGTGTCGAGCAGCGGCGCGCGTGCACTGATGACGCGGCGCATGCGCGAGCGAAGAGCCGCGACCGCTCCTGCAATCTCGTCCGCCGTCTCGCCTCGCGTGGCGATCCCGATGAGGATCGCCCCCTTTTGCGCCTCCGTCGCCTTGCCGTCCATGAGATCTCCGAAGACCGATTCGGCGAGGTCGCGCGGGAGCGGTCGCCGGGCGGCCACGGTCTTGAGTGCCTCGGCGACGTGGGGAGTCACGAGACCTTCTCCATCGACAGGCCGCCGCGCGCGAGCGCGAGGAAATTCGAAAGAAGCACTTCGCCGTGGGGCGTCAACACCGACTCGGGGTGGAACTGCACTCCGAAAACGGGCCGCGACCGGTGCGCGATCGCCATCACGAGGCCGTCTTCCGTGCGGGCCGTGACCGTGAGCTCCTCCGGCAGACCATCGTCGAGCACGATCAAGGAATGGTACCGCCCCGCATCGAAGGGGCTCGGGACGCCGGCGAACAGCCCCGCTCCGCCGTGGCGCACCTGCGAGATCTTCCCGTGGCGTGGAGCCGGTGCGCGCTCGACGACCCCGCCGTGGAGCGCGGCGATTGCCTGGTGCCCCAGGCACACCCCGAGCAGGGGAATCCCGTGTTGCTCGGCGAGCGCGATCGTTGGAAGCGAAAGGCCGGCTCGCTCGGGACGACCCGGACCGGGCGAAACGACGATGGCCGTGGGACGTCGTGCGATGACCGACTCGGGATCGAAACGGTCGTTGCGTGCGAC
>DASUAD010000347.1:0-8019 GCA_035763965.1 Thermoanaerobaculia bacterium
AGGGAAGTTCTTCCGGCGCCTCCTGCGACGCACGCGCGCTTCAACGTCTTTCCGGACGGCGGCGTCGCCCGGCTGCGGCTCTTCGGCACAGTCGCGTGAGTTCGGCCGTGAGCTCGGGCCTCGAACGTCTGAATTCCATTCCGGAGGTGGAAGCGCGCGAGCGGCTCCTCGGCTGCTGCAGCTCGGTGGAGTGGGCCCGGCGGCTCGCCGCGGAGCGGCCGTTCGCGAGCACCGAAGAGCTCGCCCGGGCCGCCGATCGGATCTGGCGCTCACTGCCCGAACGGGAGTGGCTCGACGCGTTCGCCGCGCACCCGCGCATCGGTACAAGTAAGGTCGCGGGGACAGGTCCTGCGGACCTGCACCCGCCGCAGTCCATGGGGACCGGCGTAAAGGGGACAGATTTATTTAGACATTCCGCACGGCCTTCCGGTGCGGAGGGAACGCCAAATAAATCTGTCCCCAATTTTGCCCTAAATAAATCTGTCCCCAATTCTGCCGACCGCTGGTCGCGCGAGGAGCAGGCGGGCACGAAGAGCGCGTCTCCCGAGACGCTCGCGAACCTCGCCGATGCGAACCGCGAGTACGAGGAGCGGTTCGGGCACATTTTCATCGTGTGCGCTACCGGCCGGAGCGCAGCGGAGATGCTCGCGCTCCTCGAGGCCCGGCTTCATAATGACCCGCAGACCGAGCTCGCGATCGCAGCGGAGGAGCAGCGCAGGATCATGCAGCTTCGTCTCGCGAAGTTGCTCGAAGCGGAGGGGGTTTGAGCCGGATCACGACGCACGTTCTCGACACGGCGCGCGGGCGTCCCGCGGCGGGAGTTCCCGTCACGCTCGAGGTCCGAGCCGGCGACGGCTGGAAGACGCTCGGGCGCGGGCGCACCGACGCCGACGGGAGGGCGCGCGAGCTGCACGAAGGAGACATCGAGAACGGAACGTACCGGTTGACGTTCGACACGACTGCGTACTTCGAGTCGGTGGACGTCGAGGGTTTCTTTCCCGTCGCCCAGATCGTCTTCGACGTGCGCGACGCGTCGCGCCACCACCACGTTCCGCTCCTCCTCTCGCCGTACGGCTATTCGACGTACCGGGGTTCCTGACTTGCCGCTCGGACGAAACAGCTACGGCAAGTCGGGGATCCGGATCGTGACGGTCGCGCGCCGCGACGGGATCCACCACGTCCGCGACCGGACGGTGGCCGTCCGGTTCGAAGGAGAGTTCGGGGCCGCACACGTGTCGGGCGACAACTCCAGCGTCCTTCCGACCGACACGATGAAGAACACCGTGTACGCGCTCGCGAAGGAGCACGGCGCCGGCGAGATGGAGGAATTCGGTCTCGCGCTCTCCGGCCACTTCCTGCGGGAGAACCCCCAGGTCTCCCGCGTCGAGATCTCCTCGGAGGAACGCGCCTGGGAGCGGATCTCCCCGACCGCATTCCAGGGCTCGAGCAACGAGAGGCGAACCTCGCTCGTGTCCCGTTCGCGCGGAGACGTCGCGGTCGAGTCGGGATTGAAAGACCTCCTGATCCTGAAGAGCGCGCAATCGGGATTCACCGGGTTCAAGCGCGACCGCTACACGACGCTGAAGGAAACGACCGACCGCATCCTTGCGACGTCGTTGACCGCGGTCTGGTCACACGCGTCGCCGGCGGGACCTTTCGCCGGATCGTGGGAGGGCGTGCGGCGGACGCTCCTCGAGACGTTCGCGGCGCACGACAGCGCGTCCGTCCAGCACACCCTCTACGCGATGGGGGAGGCGGTGCTCGCCGGGCATCCGGATCTCTCGTGGATCCGGCTGACGATGCCGAACAAGCATCATCTGCTCGTCGATCTGTCGCCGTTCGGCCTGAAGAACGAGAACGAGGTCTTCGTCGCGACCGAGGAGCCGTTCGGCCTGATCGAGGCGACGGTCGAGAGGAACGTTCACGTGAACCAAGAGGGAGACAAGGGAGGTCGAGCATGACCCGGTTCCAGGTATCGCTTATCCGAGGCGCCCAGGGGGACATCGTGGTCACCGGGAATTACGTCAGCGGCACGGACCCGATCCTCGTCGAGCGCGTCGTCGTCGAGGAGCTGGACGGCCAGGGCAGCACGGTCGGCACCTCGACCCATCGCCTGAACATGAGCATCGACCCGGTGCCGGGCGCCTATCTGCTCGTGTCGAAGCCGCCCTCCGGGACGAACGTCACCGCCGCCCGCGCCACTGCGTATTACGTCGAAATCGACAAGACCGCGAAGTCGGGCACGGTCAACCTTTAGCCCGGTGATCGCGGGATGACGTCCGTTCCGGACGTCCTGCACCGCCTCCGGAAGAAGGCGCGCCGCGCCAGCCTGGCGGGAATGGCGCGATACGGCATCTCCGCCGGCGGGCGGCTGGGCGTCTCCGTGCCCGACATGCGGGCGATCGCGAAGGAAATCGGCACGAATCACCGGCTCGCTCTGGCGCTGTGGAAGACGGGAATCGGCGAGGCTCGACAGGTCGCGGCCATGATCGACGATCCTCTGCGGGTCACCGAAAGGCAGATGGAGTCGTGGGTCGCGGATTTCGATTCGTGGGACCTGTGTGACGGCGTCTGCCTGAACCTCTTCGAGAAGACGCGCTTCGCGCGGCGGAAAATCCGGCAGTGGGCGGCGCGGGACGAAGAGTTCGTACGGCGCGCAGCGTTCTCCATGATGGCTTGTCTCGCGTGGCACGACCGGGGCGCCCGCGCCGAGAGTTTCCTCGTGTTCTTCCCGCTCCTCGAGCGTGCCGCCACCGACGAAAGGAACTTCGTCAAGAAGGCGGTGAACTGGGCCATCGAAACATCGGTAAGAGGAACCCCGAGCTCAATCGAGCCGCGCTCCGCCTCTCCCGGCGGCTCCGGGCGACCGGCTCGCGCTCCGCACGATGGATCGCCGCGGACGCGATCCGGGAGCTCGAGAGCGAAGCCGTGCAAAAGCGGCTGACGACGCGAGGCGGGTAGACTTCGGGATTCCCCGCTCGGGATCGGCGATGAGGCCTAGCCGCGCCGGCTGCGAAGGATTCGGACGAACGAGCGGCTGCGGAGCTCCTCGAGCGTCAGGCCGCTCTTCTCGACCGCCTCCTCCTCGGTGATCGCCCCGGCGCTCCACGCGCGGAGAAAGTGGTTGAGCAGGCCCTGGCCGGTCGCGGCGTCGTCGAAGACCTCGCCCACCAGGGTCGCCTGTCCCGCCTTCGCGACGAAGTTCCGGAGCCTCGCGGACGCCGCGTCGATTCCTTCGAGAAGGAAGGCATACAGCGCGGCGTAGCGGGTCGGGAGCTGCGCGGGGTGGAGATCCCAACCCTGGTAGAAACCACCCGCGAGCGAGTGACGCACGTCGTCGTAGTGGAGCTTCCACGCGGCGTGCACGGCGGCGCGATTCTCCTCGATCTGCCGCGCCGAGAGCGGCGCGCCGGAGGACTCCCGGTGCGGCGGCACGGGGAGCACGCTGGTCGCCCCGTCCGAAATCCAGACGCCCGTTCCCGCGAGAGCCACCTGCATCACGCTTTTCGCGAAGTCGCACGCGGGATGCGCCATCCTCTGGCAGGCGGCGGTGACGTTCAGCGACGCCGTGTAGTCGTACGTGCCGAAGTGCGCGGCGATGCAGCGCCCCCGCGCCGCGCCGACGAGTGCCGGGAGCGCCACGTTCCCGTCCGCGTCCAGGATCGCCTGGGGCGTCTCGATCATGATCTCGAACGGGATCGCGCGCTCGGGAAGGCCGAGGTGGCGCTCGAGCTGCTCGAGCAGAGAGGCGAGCGCCGACACCTGATCGGGCGCGGTGACTTTGGGAAGCGTGACCACGAAGTTCTCGGGAAGCCGCCCGCCGGTCTCTTCCGCGAGGCGGGTCAGGACGAGGTCGAGCGTGCGGATCGCACGCGCCTTGAGCTCTTCGGTGAACGGCTTGATGCGGACCCCGATGCCGGGAGGCAGCGTTCCCGCGGCGAGACCCTTCGCGAGCTCCGTCGCCGTGGACGCGGCGTGTCCGTCCTCCTCGGGGTCGGGGCGGATGCCGTAGCCGTCCTCGAAGTCGATCCGGAAGTCCTCGACGGGCTCCCGCTCGAGCTTCGCGATCACGCGCGGATGGATCGCGCGCGCGAGCTTCTCCGGCAGGCCGAGCGCGCGACCGAACTCCGAAGGCGTCGGCGCGTAGTCCGAGAGCGTCCGGCGCGCGATCGCACCGAGCTTCGGCGCCGTATCCGACCGGAAGACCTGCGCGCCGCCGTAGACGCTGTGCACGGGTTGGCGGCGCGGGGAGTCCCCCGGATACCGGCGCGCGAATTCCCGGTTCGCTTCCGCGAGCTCGGCGAGAAGGATCTCGATGTCCTCGGGTGAGAGCGTTGGCTTCACGCGGTGTCGCTCCAGAACCGTTCCAGCAGGTTCCCCGAGACGCGGCGGCGGTACTCCGCGCTCGAGCGCAGGTCGTCGATCGGGTGGATCTCGGCTTCGAGGATCGCGCGCACCTCGGCGATCGGTACGCCCCCGGCGAGAGCGGCTTCGGTCCGGGTAAGCCGCACGACGGTCGGCGCCACGCTGCCGAGCGAAAGCCGCGGCCGGTCGGAGCGGACCGCCGCCATCACCACCTTCGAGATCGCCTGCGCCGCGCGGGTCCCGACCTTGCGGAACCACTGTCGCCCTTCGACGCGCGGGATCTCGATCGCGGCGATGAGCTCGTCGGGACGGAGGACGGACCTGCGGTATCCCGTGTAGAAGGAGTTGAACGGAACGCGACGCTGACCGAGCGCGCTCGCGAGGAGAAGCGTGGCGTCCGCGACCGCGAGCACCGGCAGCGCGTCGCCGGCGGGTGATCCGTTCGCGACGTTGCCGCCGAGCGTGCCCCGGTTCTGGATCTGCAAGCCGCCGATCTCCTGCGCCGCCGCGGAGAGGATCGGAAGACGCCGCCGGACCAGCGCCGATCGGATGATCTGCGTGTACGTCGCGAGCGCGCCGATCGAGAGCGTGCCGCCCGTGAGACGGATTTCGCGCAGCTCCTCGAGCGGCCAGAGGTCGATGTATCGCCTGGCCGGGAGCGTCCCGAAGTTGAGGTTGACGTAGACGTCGGTGCAGCCGGCGAGCGGGACGAGAGGGCCCTCGTCGCGCATCATCCGCAGGGCTTCTCGCACGGTGCGGGGCTGGAGGAGCTCCAGTCGGGAGAGCGCCGTTCTCAAAGCGTCCCCTTCCACGGGCGAAGACGCGGGATCCAGCGCGGAACCGAGGCCCGGTACTTCTCGTAGTCCGCTCCGAAGAGCGCGCGGAGACTCGGCTCCTCGAAGAGCACGACGAACAGGTGGAACGAAAGCGCCGCGATCGCGGCGTAGAAGCCAAGGACCTCGGACTCGAGGTAGATCGCCTCTCCGACGAGCGCCAGCACGACACCGACGTACATCGGATTGCGTACGTGGCGATAGAGGCCGACCCGGACCAGCTTCCGGGGAGGATCGAGCGGCGCGAGCGTGCCCCGCCCGGAGACGGCGAAGTCGCGGATGCAATACAGGAGCGTCCCCGTGCCCGCGATCACGAGGATGGAACCGATGATCGCCGGAACGTCGATTGTCTCGACGTGCGGCGACGGCTGGCCGCGGAGGAGGAGCCACGGAATCAGAACCAGGGCCGAACCCGGCATCAGGAGAGTGAAGAAGATTGCCCGCAGGAAGAGCATTCAATTCCGCCGGCGCCGACGGGGACGTCCTGCGGCGGCGCTCTCGACCGCACGGTAGATCGCGGTGTAGCCGGTGCACCGGCAGATGTTTCCGGCCAGGCCGGCTCGAATCTCTGCTCGCGTCGCGCCGCGGGGCAGCGCCGCCGCCGCGAGGATCATGCCCGGCGTGCAGATGCCGCACTGGGCGCCCCCCTCGACAAGGAACGCGTGCTGGAGCGGGTGATCGCCCCGGAGACCTTCGATCGTCGTGACCGACGATCCGCGGATCTGCGCGAACGGCACCAGGCAGGAGTTCACCGCCAGGCCGTCGAGGAGGACGGTACAGGCCCCGCACTCGCCCTCGCCGCAACCCTCCTTCGTTCCGGTGAGCCCGCAGTCTTCGCGCAACACGTCCAGGAGCCGCTTCATCGGCGGCGCTTCGACGTTGCGGCTCTTTCCGTTGAGCGTGAATCTCACGCGACCGACTTGCTCGAGGACGCCTTCAGGATTCGTTCGGGGGTCGCCGGAATCTCCCGGATGTCGATACCGAGGTTGCGGATCGCGTTCACGACCGCAGGTGCGGGTCCGTCGATCGGCATCTCGCCGACGCCCTTGGCGCCGAACGGCCCGTACTCATACGGATTCTCGAGGATCGTCACGTCGATCGCAGGCGTGTCGAGCGTGGTCGGGACGATGTAGTTCGTGAGTTGCGCGTTCGCCATGCGACCGTCGCGGAGCGAGACCTCTTCGAGCAGCGCGTATCCGATTCCCTGGGCGGTGCCCCCCTCGATCTGGCCCGATGCGAGGATGGGATGGATCGCCCTGCCGATGTCCTGCACGGTCGTCACGCGCGTCGGGCGGATCTCGAAGGTGATCGGGTCCTTCTCGACCTCGACCACGTCGCAGCCCCATCCGAAGGCGCCGTACGCGTCTCCGCGGTACGTGTCGTCGTCCCAGTAGAGCCCGTCGGGACCGGCGTACTCTTTCGTGACGACGAGCGATCCGTTTTTCGCGAGGTAATCGCGCGGCGTCGTCTTTCCGAGCTTCTCGCGGATCTCCCGGGCACAGCGCTCGAGGATCTTCCCGACCACCATGCAGGTCCGCGACGCGACTGTCGGGCCGCTGTCCGGGACTCTCGCGGTGTCCACCGCCTCGACCTCGACGTTCTCGTACGGTATGCCGAGCGTGTCCGCCACGATCTGAGCGTGCATCGTCCGCGTGCCCTGGCCGATCTCGGTGGACGCGACGAGAATGCGCGCGCCCCTTTCCGTCAGCTCGAGGGACGCCTTCGACGCGAGCTTGACCTCGCCGCCCCCGGTGAAACCGGAACCGTGGAAGAAGAGCGAGAGGCCGATGCCCCGGTTCGTCCCGCGCCACGCGCGGTGCTTCTGTCGGAAACCGCTGCGCTTCACGGCGTCCCGCAGCACCTTCACGGCGCTGCAGTCGTTTCCGAGCACCTGTCCGGTCGCCGTGGTGTCGCCGGGCCGGAACGCGTTCGTCTCCCGGAGACGGACCGGATCCATCCCGAGCGCCTCCGCGATCCGCTCCATGTGGACTTCCGCCGCGAACTGGGTCTGCGGCGCGCCGAATCCTCGGAACGCGCCGTTCGGGGGCGTGTTCGTCATCACGACCCGCCCGTGTACGCGCACGTGATCGCAGCGGTACGGGCCGGTCGCGTGAATCACGCCGCGCGAGAGCACGACCGGCGACAACGTCATATAGGCGCCGCCGTCCATGAGGACGTCGATTTCGATCGCCGTGAGACGGCCGTCGCGTTTCACGCCGGTTCGGTGGCGGATCACGGCGGGATGGCGCTTGGTCGTCGCGACCATGTCCTCGAGTCGGTCGTAGACGAGCTTGACCGGGCGCCCCGATTTGAGCGCCAGGATCGCGGCGTGTCCCGCGATCATCGAGGGATATTCCTCCTTGCCGCCGAACCCGCCGCCGGTCTCGGTCTGGACGACGCGCACCCTGTCTTCCGGCAGTCCCAGCAACACCCGCAGCGCGCGGTGGACGTAATAAGGACACTGCAGCGAGCCGTAGACGGTGACGCCGCCGTTCTCCGGAAGCGCGATCACGCCGTTCGGCTCGATGTAGAGCTGCTCCTGGTGTCCCGCGCGATACTCGCCTTCCACGATCCGGTCGGCTTCCGCAAACCCCCGCGCGATTTCCCCCTTTTCGATCACGATCTCCTTGAAGCACTGCGGCGAGCGCTCGGGGTCGTAGACCGGCTCGGAGGGCCGGTACTCGATCGTGACCCCGCGCTCGGCATCGAGGAGGCGTTCCCGGTCCTCGTGGGCGAGGAGCAGGATGGGCTCGGCGAAGTGCCGGATTTCCCGCTCCGCGAGACAGGGCTGATCGAGCTCGATCAGCGCGATCGTGTTCCT
>DASUAD010000348.1:0-6560 GCA_035763965.1 Thermoanaerobaculia bacterium
TCAGCACACGGGGGGTGAACCGCTTCGACACCTGAATCATCTTCAGATCGTGCCCGGGCCCGCCGCTGCGGCGCGGACCTTCGATCCAGACGACCGCGTTCGATGCGTCGGGCCGGGGCGAGCCGCCTTTGACGAGAACGACGCGCCCCGAAACGGAGCCGGGAGCGCCGGCCGCGCGGGATCCTCCTCCCGCAGTCTGGAGAGAGAAAAAGAGCACCCCGAGGACGAAAACCCGCGTCCGCATGAGTGTTTTCGATAATAACGTGATTCCGGACATAAGATCGGGCCGGGCAGCTCGCAATGGAAACCGATCGCGTCGAGATCTTCGGGAAAGACACCTGACCGTACACGATCGCGGCCCGTGAGGACTACGCACGGCGGAAGATTCCTTTCACCTACATCAACGTCAAAGCGGACGCCAGAGAGCTCGAACGAATGATTCGTCTTTCCGGCGGCCGCCGCGTTCCCGTGATCCACGAACGCGGAGAGGTAACGGTCGGCTTCGGCGGGACGTGAGGGGTGTAGCGGGGCCGGTCGGCCCGCTTCGAGAATCGGTAATCGAGATTCGGTAATCGGGAATCGGACCCTCGGCCTCGATCCGATTCCCCATTGCCGATTACCGATTTCCGGCCCATATAATCCCCGCCCGGTTGGAGGAGGTCCGGATGGCAACTGTCCCCGAGAGACCCGGCGTGGAGTTCCGGCCCTACGTTTCTCCCGGGGAGTCGCCTCCCGAGTTCACGCCGAAGGCGATTCTCCTCGGGATGTTCTTCGGGATCCTCTTCGGCGCGGCCACGGTCTATCTCGCCCTGCGCGCGGGTCTCACGGTCTCGGCGTCGGTTCCGATCGCGGTCCTCGCGATCGCGGTCTTCAAGAAGATCGGGAAGTCCACCATCCTCGAGAACAACATCGTCCAGACGATCGGGTCCGCGGGCGAATCGGTCGCCGCGGGAGTCGTCTTCACCGTTCCGGCGCTCCTCTTCCTGTCGGGCGGAGAAAACTTCTTCAAGTACCTCCAGATCACGATCCTCGCGATCTTCGGCGGCACGCTCGGCGTCCTTTTCATGATCCCGCTGCGGCGCGCCCTGATCGTCAAGGAGCACGGCAAACTGCCCTATCCCGAGGGAACCGCCTGCGCCGACGTCCTCATCGCCGGAGAACGGGGGGGCAACCTCGCGAAGATGGTCTTCGCGGGCGTCGGGGCGTCTCTTCTCTACAAGTTCCTCTACGGCATCGTCGGCCTGTGGCAGGAGACCCCGATCTTCTTCCGGACGAAGAAGGAGTCGCCGACCTACCCGGCCTCGACGCTCGACGTCGCCGTGACCCCGGAGTATCTCGGTCTCGGTTACATCATCGGACCCCGGATCGCGTCGGAGCTCTTCTCGGGAGGCCTCCTCGCATGGATGGCGCTCATTCCCCTGATCGCCATCTTCGTGCCGGAGTCGCGTGTCGTGACGGACCTCAAGAACCTCGGCTTCTCCGACACGTGGATGGCCAACAACTCCTACGCGAACTGGATCTACCGGGCATACATCCGGTACATCGGCGCGGGAGCGGTCGCCTGCGCGGGAGTGATGACGCTCATCAAGACGCTTCCCACGATCGTTTCGGCGTTCCGGGAGTCCGTCAAGAGCTTCCGGGGTGGTGTCGGTAAAGCGGAAGGCGTGAAGCGGACCGAGAGAGACCTGGGGATGGGAATCGTCATCATCGGCTCGCTCGCGATCGTCCTCGTGCTGGCGATCCTGCCGGGGTTTCCGCACGGCCCGTTCCCCGGCTCTCTCCTGATGTCGCTCCTGATCGTCGTCTTCGGGTTCTTCTTCGTGACCGTGTCGTCCCGGATCGTCGGCATCATCGGAACCTCGTCGAACCCGATCTCGGGGATGACGATCGCGACGCTCATGGCGACGTGCGTCGTCTTCGTCGTCATCGGCTGGCGCGGGGACGTCTACCAGGCCGTCGCGCTGTGCGTCGGAGCGATCGTCTGCGTCGCCGCCGCGAATGCCGGCGCGACGTCGCAGGACCTGAAGACGGGGTACCTCGTCGGGGCGACCCCGCGCTCGCAGCAGCTCGGCTTCGTGATCGGGGTCGTGTCCTCCGCCTTCATCATCGCGATCACGCTCTTCATGCTCGACCGCACCTACCGGGGAGCGGGCGAGATGCATGGGATCGGCGGGCCGCAGCTTCCCGCGCCGCAGGCCACGCTGATGGCGACGATCATCAAGGGGCTCCTGGCGCAGAACCTCCCGTGGGCCCCCGTTCTCGTCGGCGTCTTCCTCGCCTTCATGGCACAGCTCGCGGGTGCGCACGCCCTCTCGTGGGCGGTCGGCGCGTACCTGCCGGTCTCCACGACCGCGCCGATCTGGGTCGGCGGGATGGTCAAGTACGCCGTGGACGCGTGGAGGCGGCGGAAGGAGCACGTCGCGGCCGAGGAATCGGAGCTCTCCTCCGGGATGCTCTACGCGACGGGGCTCGTCGCGGGGGGCTCCCTCGGCGGGGTGCTGATCGCGTTCGTCGCCTTCTTCGGCGACACGGTTCTTCACATGGAGAGTCCGTCGCTGCTCGAAAAGCTCGACCTCGGCGCGAAGTTCTTTCCGGATGTGAAGAGCGGGCTCGTCAGCGGAGGGATCCTGTCGGGAATCGCTTTCCTCGTGCTCATCTTCCTGCTGTTCCGCAACGCGCGGAAGAAGCTGGAGGCTTAGGAGCTCAGGAGGCGATTTCCCAGAACCCGGGGTATCGGAGGACGAATCCGTTGCGGTCGACCTCCAGCTCCCTCTCGAAACGCCCGCCCGCGCTCCGATAGAGATACCGATCCTCCGCGAGCCGCCGGTAGGTCTGTTCGAGCGGCTCGAGCGCGAAGCCGGGGAAGCGCAGCCACGCCGCCCGCACGGTCGCCTCGCCGCCGACGGGAAGAGCGAGCCGCCGGATCGGGAGCAGGTTCGTCGACGGGCTGAAGTTGAGATCCACGTCGACGCATCCTTCGACGGCCGGAACGGCGGCGCCGTCCGCGAGCCACTTCCCGGACCGATCGGCTTCGACTCGCACGAGTATCGGCTTCTCTCCGAGCCAGCCTTCGACGACGGCCGACCGCGTCCTCCAGTCCGGGTCGCAGTCGATTCGATAGGCCAGGCCGCAGGCGCTGCCCTCGTGGTCGAACGCCGCGTATCCCGAGAGACTCCTGGCCCCGGCGCCCTCGAGGAGCCGGGCCGATTCGTGCCCCGGGCGGTCGAGGCGACGCCACAGGACGGCTGCCCTCCCGGCCGGAAAGGGCACTAGCGTTTCCCGCTCATTCGCGCGACTTCCTCCGCGCTCAGGCGGAGAAACCGCGCCGCGTTCTCGAAGAGGATTTCCCGCTTCTGCTTTTCCGTGAGGAAGGGAGCGCCCTCGATCGCCTCGATCGCCGGCTCGATCACGCCCGGCCAGTTCATCTGGTCGGAACCGAACATGACCCGCTTGACGAAACCGGCCTCCACGATCCGCTGCAGGTAGCGGTGGAACTCCTTTCGCGGCAGCACCCAGCTGATCACCCCGACGTCGACGTGTACCTGTGGGTGCGCCCAGAGGACCGCGAGGAGGTCGTCGAGCATCGGCCAGCCGGCGTGCATGATCCAGACCCGAAGGCGGGGATGCCGCGCGAGCGCCTCCTCGAGAACGAGCGGACTGTGCAGGCGCGCCCGATACTTCGGAAACGGCGGGAGGTAGCGGGCGCCCGGCGGACCGGTTCCGATGTGGATGCCGACCGGCACGTCCGCCTTCTCGGCGACCGCGAGGTACGGCTCGAACCGGGCGTCGCTCGGCGATACGCCGTCGTACTGGATTCCGACTTCGGCGAAGGCGCGATAGCGCTTTTCACGGAACCACCGGCGGACCTGCTCGGGAGAGGGGACCGGTTTCATCGAGAAGTTGAAGCCGAGGGCCGGCCAGATCCGGTCGGGCTCCGACTTCATCCAGCGATCGAGATGCGGGCCGCTCGTGACGCCCGTGATGTTGCGGCGGCGCAGGACGTCGATCGTGCTCTGCAGGAGCTCTGCATCCGTCGTCGGACTCCAGACCGGGTCGGCACATTCCGGCTCTTTCGTCCAGCGCATGAAGGCGACCGGCCAGCTCTCCTTCGGATCCCATGCCGGGAGCTCTTCCGAAGGCGCGCAGATCCCGAGCGGCGGCGGGCCGTTGACGTCGGCGGCATGGGAGTGAAGGTGCATGTCGATGATGGGCGGGGGCTGCTGCGCGGCCGCGCAAGCGGCCGACAGAATCAGGACGGCTGCCATCGTCGGACTTCTCATCGTTCCCTCCCGGTGCGGAGAATCGCTCTGCACTGCCGGCACCGCTCGGGCAGGAGTTCGCCCGGCGGAGCTTCGAAAGTCGTATTGCACGCCGGGCAGCGGCCGAATGCGCCGAGGACCGCGGTGGAGAGCGCGAGCTCGACGAACACGGCGACCCCGACGAGTTTGGCGGTTCGGGTAACGCCCGGCCAGACGAGCAGAACGCATTCCACGACGAGCGCCGCGGCCGCCCCCCAGAGACAGCCCATCACGAGCCGCCGCCACCGAGCGAGCTTCTTCGCCTGGGCGGGCGTGAGAGCGGGGCCCGGCGCCGTGCCCGTCACTTCAACCCCAGTTTCTGCCGGCGCGCGAGAAGCGAGATCGCCTCGGAGAGTCGCCTCCGACGCGTTTCTTCCCGCTTGGCGGAGGCGATCCACCGGACGTAGAGACGTCGGTAGGACGGCGCGAGCTCCCGGAAGAAGCGCTGCGCTTCCGGGTGTCGTCGCAGCGCCGCGACGATGTACGGCGGCGTCTTCGACGGCGGCCGTTCGACCGGCGACGCCTTCGAAGGTCCCCGCGCCCGACCCGCGGCCGTCATCCGGCCCCCCTTCACGAGCCTCCGGAATCTCCGGCGATTCAGGTCCGACCAGCCGCTCTTCTCCCTGCGGGGTGTGAAACGCTGCGCGTAACGGTCCGCATCGATCGGCTTGGTCAGCCCGTCGATCCACCCGAAGCAGAGCGCTTCCTCGACGGCCTCGTCGTATGCCACCCGCGGGCGGCCGCTCCGTTTCTTGTTGTAGACGAGCCAGATCTCCGTCGCCTTTTCGTGATGCTCGGCGAGCCACCCGCGCCACTCCGAGCGCGTCTCGACGTGCAGTGTGCGCGAGATCTTCACCTGCGCCGGACCGTCCTCGCCACCGGGAATCCCCCGCGTGCCCAGGGGAGCGTGTGCAGAGCGAAAGACGCGCGCCCGCACAGGAGGTGAAAGGTGAAAGAGCCGAGACAGAACCCGCCCAACCCGATCGCCAGGGCCGCCGCGAGAAAGAAGGCTTCGACCACGAACGCGGCGACCCTCCATCCGAGAAGCAGGAAGATCCCGACCGCGAGCGCAAAGGTGCCCGCCATGCCCTGCGCGAACCGCCGCGGCGGAGGGGCGGGAGTCAATCGAAAGGCGCCGGGACGATTTCCGAACGTCGCGTTGAAGACGGCGTCGAAGGGATTCCAGCGGGGAAAGAGCGCGCTCCACCAGAGCACGGCCGAGAGAATCAGGAAGAGGATCGCGGACTGAAGGAGGATCCCGACGACGACTGTCGCGAGAACGATCCGAGGCTGAAACAAAAGAGCCGGGTACTGAACCCCGCAGCTCTCCGGCGGCGGATCGTCGAACCCCTGCTGGAGGATGAAATTGCGTTTGAGGTTCGCCCCCGCGTCTTTCATGCGGGACCTCCTTCGTCAGTCGGATTCTCCCGGACGCTCCGCCGGAAGCCTGCCGAGGAAGCGATCGGACCAGAGCGGCGGGGAGGGACCTCGCGCACCCGCCTCCTGTCGCGCCGCGCGGTGGTACTCCCGGAGAAACATCGCGGGATCGCAGATCGACGCGACGAGCCGCTTGCGCCCGAGCTCGCGCTCGACGGTCGCCGACATCAGCCACCCGACGGTGTAGTACGCGCCCTGCGGAACGTCGTCGGTCGAGACGAAGCTCATGCCCTGCCGGTTGGTTTCCTCCTCGCCCAGCTTTCCATCGAGAATCGCCGTGAAGAAAGATTCGAGGCGCGGAAGGTCCTCCCGCACTTTCGCGAAGTCGCGCTCCCAGACCGACCGCTCGGGCGGCTCGCTCGCCGCGTGCGGGTGAACGTCGGGGCCGCCGGCCGCGGCGAGCACTGCCCGTCCCTCCGCGAATCCCGACATCCAGGCGAGCGCCGTCCGGACGTTCTCGGGCAACGCGGCGGCCGCGGGCTCGTCGGGACAGACGCTGCCGACGCCGATGTGGTGGAGTTCGTGCGTCAGGGTATTTTCGAGCTTCACCGGTGTGACCTTCGGGTCGAGATAGAGGAAGATCGCCGGGTTCGTGCGCGGCTCGAAGACGAAGGAGTTCGTTTTCGGCTTGATCGCGGGATACACGCGCGCGCGGATCACCGCGGATTCCGGAAGATAGAAGAACGCACGCCGGGCCGCGGCGGCCGGATCCACGCGGACCCATTCGGCCAGAGTTCTCGCAAGAGCCTCGCGGCGTGCGATCAGATCCGCCGAGAGCACGAACTCCTTGAAAGAGGCGTCCTCGAACGGGCGCTGGAGAGAAGC
>DASUAD010000349.1:0-3623 GCA_035763965.1 Thermoanaerobaculia bacterium
CTGGCGGATCGTCGACCGGACGATGCAGATCCGCGGCGGCCGCGGCTACGAAACCGCGGACTCCCTGCGGGCGCGCGGCGAGGCGCCGATCCCCGTCGAGCGGATGATGCGCGACTTCCGCATCAACCTCATCTTCGAGGGGTCGTCCGAGATCATGCGCCTCTTCATCGCGCGCGAGGCGCTCGACCGGCACCTCGCCGTGGCGCAGGACCTCTTCAACAGGAAGCTGACGCGCCAGCAGCGGCTGGCCGCGCTGCCGAAGTTCGTCCGGTTCTACTCGACCTGGTATCCGAGCCGCTGGGCGGGCTGGGGGCGCTGGCCGCGATTCAAGAGCTTCGGGCCGCTGTCAGCGCACGTCCGGTACATGGAGCGGACGACCCGCCGTCTGTCACGGACGATCTTTCACCTGATGGCGACGCACGGGCCCAAGCTCGAGAAGCGCCAGGCGCTGCTGTTCCGGGCGGTGGACATCGGCGCGGACCTCTTCGCGATGTCCGCGGCCGTGTCGCGGGCGGACGGCCTGCGCCGCTCGCACGCGCCCGAGGCGAAGAGCGCACTGGAGCTGGCGGATCTCTTCTGCCGACTGATGCGTCGCCGCATCGCGACGTCCTTCGAAGCGATCCGCTCCAACGACGACGTGCGGAAGTACAAGACGGCGCGCCGCCTCCTCGACGGCGAGCATCGCTGGCTCGAGGAGGGGTTGACGCCGATGGTTGGCTTCGAGGAGCTCGCCGCGCGTCAGCCGGAGGAGATCGATACGCCGGCCGCCGCGATCTGAGCGCCTGTGGCGGCCAAGCGCGCGCTGGCTCTCTTTCTTCTTCTGGCGCTGGCGGAAGCTGGATTCGGTGCGACGTTTGTCGTCACGAACCCCAATGACGGCGGCCCTGGTTCGCTGAGGCAGGCGATTCTCGATGCAATCGCAAGCCCGGGAGAGGACTCGATTCAGTTCGCTATCGCCTCCGGCCATCAGACGATCTCTCCGAGTTCGCCCCTGCCGACGTTCTCCGACATGACGAGGACGACGATCGACGCCACGACGCAACCCGGGTACGTCGGACGTCCGCTCATCGAGCTCGACGGATCGAATGCGGGGCCTTCGACCGACGGTTTCTCGGCGATTCAAGCGAATCTGACGATCCGCGGCTTCGTGATCAACCGGTTCACACGCGACGGAATCCGCGTCGTCGTCGGTTCGGCGCTCATTCAGGGAAACTACATCGGAACGAATTCCGACGGCACCATCCCGCTTCCCAATCTCCGCCACGGAATCCTCCTGACGGACTCGGGGTCAAGCCTCATCGGCGGTCCGGCTTCTCCTCCGGGGTCGTTTCCCGGCAACGTCATTTCGGGAAACGGTCAGGACGGTGTGCAGATCTACGACTTCAGCGGCGACAACACGAGCAGTGCCGTCGTTCAGGGCAACTTGATCGGCACCGACGCCGCCGGCGCGTTTCGCCTGGGAAACTCGCGTTACGGAGTCATCCTCGCGGGAGTTCGCGGAAACCTGATCGGCGGCACCGGAGCAGGTGACGCGAACGTAATTTCCGCCAACGGTACCGGCGTCAGGATCGGAGGCCTGGAGCTACAGGGCACGCTTTTCAATCGAATCGAGGGGAATTGGATCGGGACCAACGCGGCGGCCGCCGATCTGGGTAATTCGGGACCGGGAGTCCTGATCGTTCCATCGCCCTCCGGAGCTGACACGCGCCAGAACACGATTGGAGGTTCCGCAGCCGCTTCGAACGTGATTCGAACCAACGGCGGCGATGGCGTGACCGTCATCAGCTCTCGAGCAGTCCTGAACGCGATCCGCGGGAACGCGATTTCATCGAATGCCGGCCTCGGGATCGACCTCGATGACGACGGCGTCACTCAGAACGATCCGGTCGACGCCGATACCGGTCCCGACCTGCTTCAGAACTTCCCGAGCCTGACCTCGGCGAGCTCGGCCGGGGGTGTAACGACCGTGCACGGAACGCTGAACAGCGAGCCGTCGACCACGTTCGTCATCGACTTCTTCGTGAACTTCCAGTGTGACGGGTCGGGTTTCGGCGAGGGTGACACGTTCCTCGGGTCGACTTCTGTTACGACGGACGGGAGCGGGAATATTGCGTTCGACGCGCCCGTCGCGGGCGTACCCGTCGGCTTCGCGATCACGGCAACCGCGACCGATCCGGACGGAAATACGTCGGAATTCTCGGCGTGCATACTGGCGGGTGGAGCAACTCCGACTCCGACGCCGAATGTCGTCGCAAGCGTCCCGACTCTTTCAGCTGCCGGGCTGGTCTCCCTTGCGCTCCTGCTGGTGACGATTGGCCTTTTGCTCGCGCGGACGGGTCGCAGTTAGGCTTCCGGCTCCTCGTCCGTCCCCTCGTTGATCCCTTCGAACAGAACGGTCGTGAAGTAGCGCTCGCCGGTGTCGGGGAGCATCGCCAGGATCACCGACCCCTCCGGCGCCTTTTGGGCCACCTTCAAAGCGCCCGCGAACGTTCCTCCCGACGAGATCCCGCAGAGGATGCCTTCCTTCGATGCGAGGTCGCGAGCCGCGTCGCGCGCCTCGACGTCGGTCACGGTGATGACTTCGTCGTAGACGTCGCGGTCGAGGACCTGGGGGATGAAGTCCGGAGTCCATCCCTGGATCTTGTGGGGTTTCCACTCCTTTCCCAGCAGGAGCGCCGCGCCTTCCGGCTCGGTCACGATGATCTTGATGTCCGGGCGCGCTTTCTTCAGCATCTCGCCGGCCCCGGTCAAGGTTCCGCCCGTCCCGTATCCCGTCACCCAGTAGTCGAGCCGCTTGCTCGCGAAATCGCGCAGGATCTCGGGCCCCGTCGTGTTGCGGTGATACTCGGGGTTCGCCGGGTTCTCGAACTGCCGCGCGACGAACCAGCCGTGCTTCTTCGCGAGCTCCTCGGTCTTCTGGACCATTCCTGTGGCGCGCTCGGCGGCTGGCGTCAAGATCACCTTCGCGCCGAGGATGCGCATGAGCTTGCGCCGCTCGATCGAAAAGCTGTCCGCCATGAGAGCAACGAACGGATATCCCTTGACCGCACAGACCATCGCGAGCGCGATTCCGGTGTTGCCGGACGTCGCTTCGACGACCGTCTGGCCGGGCTTCAGCGTGCCGCGGCGCTCGGCGTCCTCGATGATCCCGATCGCGAGCCGGTCCTTGACCGAAGAGAGCGGGTTGAACGCCTCGCACTTGACGTACATCGTCACGTGCTCGGGCGCGAGCCGGTTGATGCGGACGATCGGCGTGTTTCCGATGGTTCCGAGGATGTCGTCGTGAATCATGAGTCTCCTTCGGGGGTCAGGTCTCCACTTACCACATTGCCCTCGACTGGCTGTATGAGACCTGACCCCGAGGACGTAGGATATTCGCAAAGTGAAACCGCGTGGAGTCCTTCTGTGGGCCGCCATGCTCGTGGCGCCGCTGGTCGTGTGCGCCGCGCCGGCGCGCACGATGAGACTCGACTACTACCACACAGGGAGCGCAGCCGGGGAGCAGTTCAGCACCGACCGCATCGTGATCGAGCCCCTGCCGTGGGCCGGCGGGGCCCCCATCGACGACACCAACCTCGGCAAATATCTCTTCGAAGTCATCGATCGCGCGACGAACCGCCCCG
>DASUAD010000350.1:0-3374 GCA_035763965.1 Thermoanaerobaculia bacterium
TCCGAACATCTCCGACAGCGGCACGCGAGCCGTGATCACCTGCGAGCCGGCGCGCGGCTCCATGTGGGTGATGTGTCCGCGGCGGGAGTTCAAGTCGCCGATTACGTCGCCCATGTACTCCTCGGGGACGACGACCTCGACGTCCATGATCGGCTCTTTCAGGACGGGCTTCGCCTTGCGCGCGGCGTCCTGGTACGCCATGGATCCTGCGATCTTGAATGCCATCTCGGAAGAGTCGACGTCGTGGAACGAGCCGTCGTAGAGCTCGACGTGCACCCCGGTGGTCGGATACCCCGCGAGGACGCCCGTCTCCATCGCCTCCTTGACGCCGTGCTCGATCGGCTTGATGAACTCCTTCGGGATCTTGCCGCCGACGATCTCGTTGTCGAACACGAAGTCGTGCCCGGGCTCCGCCGGCTTCAGGCGGATCTTGCAGTCGCCGTACTGACCGCGCCCTCCGGACTGCCGGACGAAGCGTCCGTGCCCTTCGGCTTCGCGGGTGATCGCCTCGCGGTAGGCGACCTGGGGCTTGCCGATGTTCGCGCCGACGCTGAACTCGCGGACCATCCGGTCCGTGATGATCTCGAGATGCAGCTCCCCCATTCCGCGAATGATCGTCTGACCGGTCTCCCGATCGGTGTGGACCTTGAACGTCGGGTCTTCCTGCATGAGCTTCGCGAGGGCGAGCCCCATCTTTTCCTGGTCGGCCTTGGTCTTCGGCTCGATCGCGACGGCGATGACCGGCTCGGGGAAGTTCATCGCCTCGAGGATGACGGGCGCCTTCTCGTCGCAGATCGTGTCCCCCGTCGAGACGTGGCGCAGGCCGACGGCGGCCGCGATGTCGCCGGCCCAGACTTCCTTGATCTCCTCCCGCTTGTTCGCGTGCATCTTCAGGATCCGCCCGATTCGCTCGGTCTTCTCCCGCGTCGAGTTGTAGACGGCGGAACCCGCGTCGAGGTGACCGGAGTAGACGCGGAAGAAAGCGAGCTGCCCGACGAATGGATCCGTCATGATCTTGAACACCAGGGCGGAAAAAGGCGCGTCGTCCTTCGGCTCACGGATCATCTCCGCCCCGACCTCGTCGTGGCCGACGATCGAGGGCACGTCGAGCGGCGAGGGGAGGTAGTCGACGACCGCATCCAGAAGCTGCTGGATCCCCTTGTTCTTGAAGGCGGACCCGCAGACGACCGGCTGCACGCCCCCGGCGATCGTGGCCCGCCGCAGCGCGGCCTTGATCTCGTCAACCTCGACCTTGCCGCCGTGCAGATACTTCTCGAGAAGAGCGTCGTCGGCCTCGGCGACCGTCACGATCAGCTTCTCGCGATAGGCATCGGCTTCCGCGCGCATGTCGGCGGGGATCTCGACGACCTCGAACTGCGCGCCGAGCGTCTCGTCCTTGAAGTCGATCGCTCTCATCCCGACGAGGTCGATGACGCCGCGGTGCTCCGACTCCGTCCCCCAGGGGATCTGGATCGCCACCGGCTTCGCGGCGAGCTTGGTCCGCATCATCTCGACGCAACGCGGGAAGTTCGCGCCGACGCGGTCCATCTTGTTGACGAACGCGATGCGCGGGACCCCGTAGCGGTTCGCCTGGCGCCAGACCGTCTCGGACTGTGGCTCAACCCCCGCGACCGCGTCGAACACCGCGATCGCGCCGTCGAGAACGCGCAGCGAACGCTCGACCTCGGCCGTGAAATCCACGTGGCCCGGCGTGTCGATGATGTTGATTCGAACGAGCGGACTGTCGGCAAGCGCCGGATCCCCCGATGCCGAGCTGGCTTTCCAGAAGCAGGTCGTCGCGGCCGACGTGATCGTGATGCCGCGCTCCTGCTCCTGGACCATCCAGTCCATCGTCGCCGTGCCCTCGTGCACCTCGCCGAGTTTGTAGGTGACGCCGGTGTAGTAGAGGATCCGCTCGGTAGTCGTCGTCTTGCCGGCGTCGATGTGCGCCATGATCCCGATGTTCCGGGTGTCTTTGAGCGGGTGGGTGCGGGGCATTGGGCGAAAAGTCCTGAGTCCGAGGTCCTGGATCCGGGGCGCTACCAGCGGTAGTGCGCGAAGGCCTTGTTGGCCTCCGCCATCTTGTGGGTGTCGTCCTTCTTCTTGACGGCTCCACCGCGCAGGTTCGAGGCGTCGAGCAGCTCGGCCGCGAGCTTCTCTCTCATCGTCTTCTCGCCGCGCTGGCTCGCGTACTCGATCAGCCAGCGGATCGCGAGCGACGTCCGGCGGTTCGGGCGAACCTCGACCGGGACCTGGTAGGTCGAACCGCCGACCCGGCGCGACTTGACCTCGAGCGCCGGCTTGACGTTCTCGATCGCCTTCTTGAAGGCCTTCATCGGATCGTCCTGCGTCTTCTCGGCGACCTTGTTCAGCGCACCGTAGAGGATCGACTCGGCGAGGGACTTCTTCCCCCGTTCCATCACCGTGTTGACGAACTTCGTGACGAGCTGTGAGTTGTAGAGCGGATCCGGAAGGATCTCGCGCTTGGCGACGACGCGGCGTCTCGGCATGATCGTCCCCTAGGCTTTCGGGCGCTTCGCGCCGTACTTCGAGCGGCCCTGTTTGCGATTCGCGACGCCGACCGCATCGAGCGTCCCGCGAATGATGTGGTAGCGGACCCCGGGAAGGTCCTTCACGCGTCCGCCCCGGATCATCACGATCGAGTGCTCCTGAAGGTTGTGTCCCACCCCGGGGATGTAGGTGGTCACCTCGATCCCGTTGGTGAGCCGGACTCGGGCGACCTTCCGCAGAGCCGAGTTCGGCTTCTTCGGCGTGGTCGTGTACACGCGCGTGCACACCCCGCGCTTCTGCGGGGACGACTCGAGCGCGGGGCTCGCGGTCTTCACGCGCACCCGTTCGCGTCCCTGTCGTACCAATTGTGAAATCGTCGGCATCGACTCTCCTGTCACCCCGGGCCCCCGGAGCCGTGGAGGGGCCCGAGATCGACCGTAACTGCTTTTACCCAACCGGGCGAGCCTCTCGAGAGAGCGCCGCCGGAGTCCGAGGGAAAAACCCGCGAATCGTACGGGAGGCAAAGGGACTTGTCAAGCGAGAAACCCCCGCAGAACAGGGGCATAAGCGCCCGCCGGCGGCGCGCCAGCCTACTCGAACCACCCCGTGACGTCGATCAGGACGTGGGCGGCGCCGACGCCCCCGTTGAAGATCGAAACCGCCCCTCCCGCGCCGAGCGGGAGGACCGCGTTATTGGCGCGCGTCTGGCCGGCGGAGAAGTTGATCGTGCTCGCCAGCGGGAGGCTGCCGCCGGTGGCGAAGGCCGTGAAATAGCCGTCGGAAGCGGCCTGAACGACCGTCACGTTCGCCGCGACGCTCTTCGCCGACATGGGAACGTTGCACTGCCCGGCCAGAACGAAGTT
>DASUAD010000351.1:0-2290 GCA_035763965.1 Thermoanaerobaculia bacterium
CGCGCCGTCGCGATAGCCGAGAGGAATGAAGAGCTCCGCCCTGTCCGGCGGCAGACCGAGCCGCGAGATCGCCGGGATCTCTTCCTTGGCCCGGCCGCGCGCCATGAGGCGCGCCTCGTTGAGATAGCCGGAGCTGTCGGAGCCTCCCGCGACGAACGAGTTCGATCGAGCGAGCAGGACGGCGTAAAGAGTCACGGCGACGGTGGCGCCGATCGCCGCAACCCGAGTGTTCGTCACCCGGCCGTCGTCGTCTTCCTCAGGACCAGTTCTGCCGCGGTGCCCACTCCGCGAACGTCGTCGGCCGGATCCCGGACTCGCGCGAGTTCTTTTCGATGTCGGCGTCGTAGCCGACGCGGTCGAACCACTCGAGCATCGCCGCGAAGTCCGCGCTGCTCTGCCGGACCGCCTCGATCGGCGGCGGCGCGTGCTCGACGCGGTGGCCACTCACCTGACTTAAAACCTTCGCGACCTCCGGCATCGTGAGCTCGTCTCCCGCGATGTCGATCTCGCGGCCCTTCAGCTTCTGGTGCTGGTCGAAAGCCCACCTCCCGTACTTACCGATGTCCTCGACCGCGATCATCTGGAGGCGGGTGGTCGGCTTGACGGCCATCGCGAGCTGGCCCTGGTCGATGGCCGGCTTGAACCACGGGGAGAGGAGATTCTCCATGAAGAACACGGGGCGCAGGATCGCGTGCGACGGGAACCCGAGCGAACGGACCGTGTCCTCGATCCTCCACTTGTTCTCGAAGTGCGGGATCCCCGTCTTTCTGTGCGCGGATCCCACTGACGAATACACGTAGTGCTGCACGCCGGCGTCGCGCGCGACCTTTGCCTGTCGCTTGCCCTGTTCTTCCTCGCCCTCGACCCCCGCTTCCCACGTGTTCTGGACGGCGAAGACGCCCCACGCGCCCTCCATCGCTTTCTTCAAGGACGCTTCTTCGTTCAGGTCTCCCTGGACGAGCTCGGCGCCGGCCTGTTTCAACGCGCGGGCCTTGTCGCTGTCGGGCTTTCGAGTCATCGCCCGGACCCGGTAGCCGCCGCGCGACAGGAGCTCGTGCGCCACGGCGCCTCCCTGCTGTCCCGTTGCGCCGGTGACGAGGACGGTTCGATTCGAGTCAGCCATTTGTTCCTCCCTGCGGGGTCAGGTCTCCACTTGCCACATTGCAGGCAATGTGGCAAGGACGTCGCGGCCAGTCCATGCCGCAAGGTCACTGGTGAAGACCTGACCCCGAGGGCGATTCTAACGGTGCGCGCTACCGCGGATCGATCGTGAAGTCTCCGCTGGAGGTCGTCACCCGGATGTCGGCGCCTCCCGTCCCGCGGCGGAACGCGACCAGGTCGCCGCGCCGGTAGCTCCGCTCGCCGTCGTCGAAGCGGACCCGCATCTCGCCGCTCGATTGATCGGCTTCGGCGCGGAAGGACGTTTCGGGTGCGAGTCTCAAGTGGACGTCGCCGCTCGACGAGCGCACGGCGACACGCGCCAGGCGCGTCCCCGCGGTTTCGAACGAGAGGTCGCCGGAGGAGGCTTCCGTCTGGAGCTCCCGCACGTCCGCATCGCGGATGCGGGCGTCGCCCGAGCTCGTCTCGATCGAGAGTCGATCGGAAACGATCCCGCGCACCGCGACGTCGCCGGAGCTCGTGTGGAACGTCGCGGACGACCCGTCGAACCCATCCATTGCGCAGTCCCCGCTCGAGAAGTCGGAACGCCAGATCCCCGAGATGCGCGACGCGCGCGTGTCGCCGGACGTGCCCGCGACTTCGACGTCGCCTTTCAGCCGGTCGAGGCGGAGATCGGCGCTCGCGACCCGGAAGGAGAGCTTTCCCTCCAGGCCGTCCGCGGCGAGCTCCCCGACCCGCTCGAGGAAGGTCGCGTTCGCGACACGCGCCGGCACCTGGACTTCCACGTCGGCGTAGAGAAGCGTCCCGCGGTGCGAGCTCACCCGGTAACGCGCGCCGTCGTATCGCTGAACGTTCCCGCCTCCGAAGAGGATCAGCCCGTCCCAGCCGTGGTCGTGTCCGCGCCGGGGATAACGGAGCACGCGCCGGGTCGGGTAGCGGACGCGCAGCGTCGGCACGCCGCCTTCGCCGCGGACCTCGTCCAGGCGGACTGAGCCGGCGAGCGCGTCGCTCTCGGCGTGTACTGTCACGCCCACTGCAACGGCGTCTCGCGAGCCGGCGGTGACCCGCATCGTCCCGAGCAGGTTTTCGACCGCGAACGCGCGGGCGGAGGCGCCCGGAAGCTCTCGACGAAGGGTCTTCTTGACCTCGGCCTGCACGACGAGAGGCGCGA
>DASUAD010000352.1:0-7761 GCA_035763965.1 Thermoanaerobaculia bacterium
ACGCATCCGATTGAATGGCATCGAGTTGGGAGATGGAACCCGGGCGAATCCGTCGGAGACCGCGCGGGGGAGCGTGCCGGTCTGTTGGGAGAATGCCAAGCGGATGGCACAGGGCGAGACCACCTGCGGTCGGCCTGCGAGCCCCGGAGTCTCCGCCCCCCGTCGTCGCCAGTCGGCGCCCGAGCGGCGAGAGTTCCCGGATCTCGTCGACGTCGCGCGTCGAGCTGTCTGTTTCCTGGGCACCGTCGCGAATTTGTCAGCGTGGCCGAGGTCGCACCGACAATCCGCGCTAGTTAGTCTGAATCATGATTGACTTAAGTCTCTCTGCACACGTGATTTCCTGACAGACCCTTCCGGGCAGCCCCCTTGCTTCCAAAGAGCGCGAGTAGACCAAAGTCGTAGGACAAAAGTCGAACACGAAAGGAAGGCGGCGGTGGGAAAACTCGCGCGGACATCCTCGGGTCGACGCCCGGAGGCGGGGTTTTCGCTTCCGGAGCTTCTCGTCGTCATTTCCCTTTCCGGCCTGGTCGCGCTGGTCGCGCTTCCGGCCGCGGGCAAGATCATTCGCCACTCGCGGGACCTCGGCGCTTTCGCGAGCGTCCGCCAGGTGCTCGCCACAGCCCGCCTCCAGGCGGTCAAGCACGGGGCGAACGTGGTCGTGGAGATCCGTCTCACACCGGAGAAGCAGATCCAGCTCCGGACTTTCAAGGACCGGGCGAACGACACCGCCATGCCGCTTCCCGCCGACGAGCTCGCGGCTGCCGGGAACTTCGTCCAGAACACGTTCACCGACCCGATCAAGAACGAGCCGACTCTTGGCGACTTCGTCGTCCAGGGCGTGTCCCTCTGGAAGCAGGGGGGGACGAAGGACGACCTCGGGGCGGCCGCGGCATTCGACAAGTACGCGGGCGACGCCTCCCTGGTCGACCGCATCGTATTCCTCCCGGGCGGAGGAATAGTACCCCCCCAGGATTCCGGCTGCGGGCTTCCGACCAGCTCCGGCGGGCGTGGAATCTACTTCGCCGACTCCGACGGCAAGAACTTCTTCCGGGTGACGGTCGACAGCAATCTCTCCGGGAAGTTCCGCGTGGACAAGTACGTACCCGGGACAGGCTACGTGTCGAGCGGTTGGACGTGGAGTTAGCGAGAGAGCGCCGCCAGGGCGCCTGGCCCGGCCGGAATCGCAGCTCCCAACGTCCGGGTGCGAAGGCCGCGCGCGAGCGCGGCCTGACCATCATCGAGGTGCCGGTCGCGCTGGCGATGCTGGGCTTCGGCCTGCTCGCGATGGCGCCGCTCTTCACCGGCGCCGTGCGGACGAATGCATCCGCCAACCAGCTCACGAACGCGAACACGCTCGCCCGGGAAAAGATGGAGGAGCTGATCGGCTTTCCGTCGACGGACCCCAGGCTCTGGGTCCCCGACAGCCAGAGCAGCGCCGAGTTCGCCAACGATCTCCCGAACTGGTACAACCCGTCGACCGGCGCGACTTCACCCGCGCCTGCGACGAGCTCTCCGGGAGTCGGCTGGTTCGTCTTTCCGTACACCCGCACGTACAAAGTCGAGCAATTTCGCGAAGATCTTGTCACCGCGGTTGTTACGCCATCTGCCACTTGTGCCACCGCGTGGGGCACGGCAACGTGCCCCGGAACCTTCGGCGTCAAGCTCCTGACCGTTGTCGTCCGCCCGACGAGCGGTCCCTTCCCGGGGCTGCGGCAGACGACCCAGTCCGTCTACGTGAGGTTCCGCGATGCCAGCCCGAACCAGTAGGCGACGTCGCCCGTTGCGGGACGCCCGACGGCCCGGGGAATCCGGGCTCACGCTGGTCGAGACTCTCGTCGCGGTCGTCGTGATGCTGGCGATCATGCTCGGTCTGTACGCTCTCCTCGACTCCTCCAACAAGCTTGCGAAGCAGGAGACGAACGTCGCCGAAGCCCAGCAGTCGGCTCGCGTCGGCATCTACGAGCTGTCACGGCTGATCCGGCAGGCCCGGGTCGGGCAGCTGTACTACGGGAACGCGGTTCTCCCGGCCACGAACAACGCGCCGGGAGGAACTTCGCTCACGGATCTCTCCGGCGTCGCTCACTACATTCGAAAGGGTACGGACGTCGTGGAAGTGCGGGGCATCCTGCTCGGCGACCGCTACACGATGACGAGCGGCGACGTCACATGCAACGGACCATGTGGTGCCTCTTCCGTGATGACCGTGACGATCCGCGCGACCGCACACAACGGCGTCGTCAACTACCCCTCGGGTTCGGTGCCCGCGCTCTCCTCGAAAACCCGACCCTTCTATTTCGTCGTCGCGGATAGCTCCACACAAAAGGTCGCGGCCGGCGGCACTGAGTACTCCATCTCGCTCTACTACGTCGGCCTCGTCGATACGACCGGGACGTGGTACACGACGACCGCCGATACGTTCAGCTTCACGATGAACCCTCAGGACTCCGGCGCTCAGAAGTTGAACGCGGCGCCCGGTGGAGCGCCGGCGCTCGAGCAGCCGTACGCCGGCGGAGCGGTCGACGACATTCTCTTCTTCGTCGACGAGGGCTCATCGAATGCGAGCAGTTCGGCGGTCGATACACATCCGTCCCTGGCGCAGGCGATCTTCGACCCGTCCTCCGGCCGATACGACATCCAGCCTCTGGTGGACGAGGTCGAGGACTTCCAGGTCGCTTACGGAGTGGACGGAATCGTGGCCGGCAATCCCCCCGACCGTGGGGTCTCGCCCGTTTCGATCGACACTTCCGCGGTCAACAAGGACGAGTGGGTCGGCAACGTCGCGAGCGAGGTCTCGACCGACCTCGTGATCTCAACCACCGATCCCAAACGCGTGGACGCGTTCCTCGATACGACGATCCCGAGCGGGCCGCCGAACCCGGCCCCTGCGACCCCGGCGCTCCGCTCCATCTGGCTCTCTCTCGTCGTCAAAGCGAGCGATCCGGACATGAAGTACGAGGGCCCGGGCGCGACGGGCATCAAGGTCCTCGACTCGACCGCCGTCTCATTCTCGGACTCCGCCGTCACCGGCCGCCGCTATCGACGGCGCGTGCAGTCATTCGCCGTGGCGCTGAGGAACTACCAGTGAGATCGCGTCCGGTCGGAGTCGGACGACGGGAGGAGGGTTTCGCGCTCTTTCTCTCGATGCTGCTCCTTCTCGTCCTGACGGTTCTGGGGATCGCGCTTCTTTTCACCGCTACGACGGAACAGAACCTCTCCGGGAACGATACCAAGGTCTCGAAAGTTTTCTACGCGGCGTGTTCCGGAGTGGATTACGCGACTGCCAAACTCGCGGTCGACAAGGACTACGTCGGCGGCCAGATGCCGGTCGGCGTGTCGAGTCACTACCCCGGATTGAGCCGGGACATTCAGGTCACGATCACTCGACCGATCAACGTCGGTTATTCGGTGCACCTCGGTGATCAATTCGAATCGCGAGGTGCGACCTACGAATCGAATCAGATCGTGGAGAATTTCTACAACTTCACGTCGACGGCCCAGGGCGTTGCGATACAGGCCGCCAAGATGGTCACGGCTGACGTCGGGATCTACCCGCAGCAGCGAAGGATCCAGAAATGAGCTCCCCCGTGTTCCGCCGCGGTTTCCTGGCCTCCGCCTTCGCGTTATCGGCGACGCTTCTCCTCGTGGGTTCGGCCGCCGGAGACGACAAAGACCTCCTCGTGAGGACGGACTCTCCGACCAACCTGATGATCATCTTCGGAAACTCGCAGACGACGCAGCAGCCGATCCTGGGGGCGACGAGCGCCTGGGACGGAGACGCCGACTCGCCCGCGAGCAAGATGGGAGCGGCCAAACGAGTCCTCGCACAGTTCGTGTCCGACAAGGCGGGACAGTTCAACTTCGGCCTGACGAGTTTCGCCCACAATCCGAACGCGGGCTCGATCGCGATCTTCCGCAAGCACTGGCTGTATGCGCCTCTGACCGCCGACTACCCGACGGAGCCCTGGCAGGAGCCGGCGGGAACGATCGAGAGATGGGGCGACCTCGGAGCCGGACCCTGCACCAACCTGGTGGTTCCCTCGTGCACCGACCGCTCCCCCTCGTTCATCACCCTGCCCGCGACCGCGACGGTCGCCGGGCCCTTCTTCGGAGCGCAGGGGACCGGGACCGCTTACATCTACCTGGACGGCAGCTCGAGCACCGCGACCAGGCGAATCAAGATCGATCTCGAGGTCGGGAAGTACGGCGACGCCTATACGGATGGAAGTCTTTCCGCCTACTCGATTCAGAGTCCCGCGCCACCCCATTCGATGGAGGTCGAAAAGGAGTACCAGGAGAAGTCGGGGGGTAACTGGGTCACGCCGGCGACCACGCCGAATGGCAGCCCCGCGAAGGTCACGGTCTATTACGTTCCCCCGACGTCCTTGCCGACCGACCTCTTCTTCCAGACCGACCCGGACGCCGGAAAGGCGATCGGGTTCCTGAACGATCGCCAGACCGACTTCACCGTCGCAGCGAACTGCTCCGGCTGGGAGTTCCAGGTCAACTCGGCGCCGCAGCCGCTGGTCAAGATCCCGCGTGACTACCTCTGGGGTCCGACTTGCCAGCCGGCTCAGAGCTCGACAGCCTGCATCACCCGTCTGATGCGACCCCAGGCGGAGCTCGTTCGCTACGACCAGGGCAGCGGGACGTATGTCGTCACGGACCACGACAACCCCGGCTACGGCGGCTCCGGAGACAAGTACGCCGACGGCTGCAACCCGGACCTGCTCGGCGCGGTCGACACCGGTCTGGATATCACGGAGAACCAGGTCATCCTGACCACGCGGAACGGCTCCCAGGCGCCGATCAAGGAACTCCTCTCCAACATCTACGATTACTTCAGCAACCCTGCAGTCGACGGCTTCCAGAACGGAAAGCGGATCGACGACCCGAACAAGGCGTGCCGAAACTCCGCCGTCATTCTGATCTACGACAACTTCAACGGCTGTCAGAACGACAACTGCAACTTCCTGACGAACCACGTCCTGAAGGCCCTGAAGCAGATCGCCGTACCGGTGTACGTGATCGGACTCGGCTCGAGCGCGGTCGCGACGTCGGACACCGGCCGGTGCATCGCGCAGAACTCCGGAGCGATTCTGCCCGACGGGTCCGTCGGATACTTCCCCGTGACCAGCGCGGCCGGCCTCTACCAGGCCCTGGCCGACATCACCTCGTACGTCAACGAGTCGACGAAAGACTTTGCCTCCTCGACGGTGTCTTCGGTCCAGACGGGCGGCGCGCAGATGGTCTACCTCGCGACTTTCAACGCCGCGAAGAATCGGTCGATCTGGAACGGCCGCGTCAACGGCTACAAGCTCGACGCGGGCGGAAACATTCAGATGGGCGAGAAGACGATCCGCGACCCCAACGATCCGGACAACGGCCTGACGCTGCTGGTTCCGTCGAACGATCCCTCCTCGCTCATCTGGAACGCCGGCGAGAATCTGGCGGACACGCCGGGGACGGGCGCGACGGACCCGTCGGCCGTGCTCGCGCCGGGCGCCCCGATGTCTTCCAGCACGTATGTCGACGCCTCGAACGACATCGTTACGACGATCCAGACGCGCTCCTATCCGGGGCGAAAGATCGTCTTCTCGCTCCCGCAGGGTTACACGGACCCGGTGACACAGCTGCCGATCCCCCCCTCGGACACGGTGCCGGAGAACCGCAACGACCTGACCTACACGACGAGCGCGTCCTGGTGGCCCGCGTTGAAGGCGCTGATGGGCCCCCAGGTCACTCCGCCCGGCGTCGTGACTCCGCCGCTCGCGGACGCGGACGTCGGCAACGCGCTCCGGTTCATCTGGGGGGACCGCGACGCTGTCATGACGACGACCGAGGCGAACCAGCGGTACCTGGGGCTCAAGCTCGGCGAGACGTTTCACTCGAACCCGCTCATCGTGGGGCGGCCCGCCGACTTTTCGTTCTACAACAGCAATCTGAACAACTACCAGGCGTTCTTCAATACTTACCGCTCGAGACGCCGCGTGTTGTACGCCGGCGCCAACGACGGGCTGTTGCACGCGTTCGAGATCGGCGTGTTCAATCGGGATGCGACGGTGTGCTCGACCTTGTCCGACGGGACCCTCCCTCCGTGTTACGACCTGGGGACGGGAGTCGAGCTCTTCGCTTATGCACCCCGCGCGATCATGCAGATCTTCAAGCCGCTGAAGGACGCCGCAGGGCCACAGAACAAGAAGATGGAGTGGACCGTGGATGGGGCGCCGTCGGCGTTCGACGCGTTCATCGACGGAAGTCATGGCGGCACTCCGGCGCCCTCGGAGAGGGCCTGGCATACGGTGCTGGTCGGCGGGATGCGGGAGGGATCTCCGTTCGAAGGGACGAGCGGAGCCGCCCCGAAGGTCTCCCGAGGGACCTATTACGCCCTGGATGTCACGCAGCCCGACGAGCTCGTCGGCGACGGCAGCGGCGGCGTCACGGCTCCTTCGGGTCCCGGCACCTACCTCGCGCCGAAGTGTCTGAACGCGAACGGGGACGCAAGTTGCGGCAAGGACGCGGCGGACCCGACCGTGCGGTCCGGGCAGCCCGCGCGAGCCTGGCCGACCGTCCTGTGGGAGATTACCGATACCGGCGACATGGATGCCTCCGGATCCCCCGGTTTCGGTTATGGGGACATGGGCGAAACCTGGTCCAAGCCCGCCCTCGGAAGAGTCCGTGTCTGCGTCGCGGATTGCGGAAACACGAGTGCACCGCTGCCCACGACGATCGACGTGTACGTCGCGATCTTCGGAGCGGGCTTCGACCGCGAACGGCTGAACCGGCGCGGCAACTGGATCTACATGATCGACGTCGAAACGGGCAAGACCCTTTATCGGGTCAACTCGAGCTGCGGCGTCAACGCCGGCGCGGCCGGCTGCACGCCCACGTACTTCGGCTCGATCCCTTCGGAGCCCGCGGCGCTCGACCTGAACGGGGACGGATATCTCGATTTCGTCTACGTCGGAGACTTGAAGGGCCAGCTGTGGCGGATCGACTTGACCGACCTGCGACGCCTCGCGAGCCCTCCGGGCTTCCGCTGGAACAACCAGCTCGATCTCGTCAGCGGATCCGGAAAGCCGTTCCTGCTCTTCCAGGCGCCCCAACCGGTCGCTCCGGCGACGAATCCCTTCTATCCGATCTACTTCCGTCCGACCGCGGTGTCCCTCGGATTCAGCTCGAACGGCAAGCCCAGTCTGGGGATCGCCTTCGGGACCGGGGACCGGGACGACATCATCTCGACGATCGATCCCCTGAGCCTGAACTTCCGGCAGAGGTTCTACTACGTCATCGACGACTCGAACGCGACCACCCGCACCGAGAGCGATCTGCTGGACATCCCCTCGGCGACCGCTCCGCCCGCGACGACGATCCCGACGAAGGGCTGGTTCATCGAGTTCGTCGAAGGCGAGCGCCTGGTGACGGACTCGCTGGCGATCAAAGGCCTGATCTTCTTCGGAACGTTCAATCCGTCGCCCTCGCGCGAGCTGCGCGATGCCTGCAACAACCTCATCAAGTGCATCAACGAGCGAGGTCTTGCCCGTTTCTACACGGTGAACTACTCGACGGGAGACCCGGGTCCCGGGGCGATCGGATCCGATCGAGGGGAGACCCAGGAGCACGCGAGCTTCCTCACGAACCCCGTCTTCTACAACGAGGGGAGCGTGCTCTACACGACGGACAACACGGTCGAGAAGAAGGAAGTCGCGGGCATCCGACGTACGACCATGAAGGATTGGAAGGAGAACGAGCGGCCGAAATAAG
>DASUAD010000353.1:0-4210 GCA_035763965.1 Thermoanaerobaculia bacterium
CGATCGCTGAATCTGACGCTCGACCTCCCCGCCCATCAGGATCAGCTTGCGGCGGAGCTCCTCGAGCTGTTCGGCGAAGTGTTCCTTCACGGTCTCTCCCTGGACT
This sequence comes from Thermoanaerobaculia bacterium, assembly GCA_035763965.1. GTDB lineage: Bacteria > Acidobacteriota > Thermoanaerobaculia > UBA5066 > Gp7-AA6 > Gp7-AA6. The sequence continues at coordinate 107 of DASUAD010000353.1, forward strand.
CTCTCGGACGCTATTGTGCGCTCGGAGATTCGGTATTCGTCAAGCGCGTGTGAAATCGGCATGAATTCAGGGAGGCGAGCGCGGACTGAATCGAGGTGCCGTTGACCGAAGCAAGACAGGCATCCGGTGTCGGGTTTCGGGTCAGAGGGCAGATCCGTCCCTCAACCCGACAGACCTCACACCCGAAGCCTGTCTTGCTTCCGAGGCTCTACCGAGACGGGAAGGTTACGGACTTGGTGGCGTCGCGCCCGCCGCGATGATCGTCACGTGCTTCGTTCCTCCGACGTCCGTGTAGGTGACCGTCGCGGGCTGCCCCACCACGATCGCGCCCTTGATCTGGACGTCGTCCTCGAGGACGAAGTCATGCATGTTGCCATCGGCGGGTCGGATTTCGAGCTCGTTGCCCGGCTCGTACTTGGTGACGACGCCGGTCACGACCGTCGTCTTCACGTTCTCGCCGGGCCCGGTCGTCTTCATCTCCGTCGCGGAGCCTTCCTGCTTGACTTTCGTCTCCGGCTGGGTCGCGCAGTTCGTCGCCGCAACGAGACATCCGGCGACGAGAACCGCGAAGAAACTGCGTTTCATACTCCTCCACCTCCTGAAGAGAAAAGCCTCTCCGGGAGATCGAAAGATCAAGATCCGTGCCGGAATCCAGGGTTCAGGGGCGGGGGCGCCAGGCCAGCACTTCCAGGCACAGTGCTTGCGCCGGACTGCCGCCGGCGGACGCGGGGGGTTCGAATCGGATCTCACAGGGCGGATCTCCAGCCGCGGCAGTCACGGGGAATCCGACCCATCGAAGCTCGCTCGTCGAGACCTCCAGCGTGTCCGGCGAGCAGGTCGCCGAGACGCGCCACGCGCCGCCGGAGCCGGGCGCGGCGGCGTTCGTGTTGATGCTCGCGGCGACCCGCACGGTCCCGGGCGAATGAGCCCCTCCGACTGCAATCGTGCCTCCGGCGGAGAGACACCGCCGCGCGATCACCTGCTTCGACGAGCCCGGCTCGACCGGTGCCCAGGGGCCGCGGAACTCGAAACTCGGCGCGGCCGCAGTGGCCGAAGTCGCGACCAGGGACGCGAGCCGATACTCGTCGCGGCCGACTTCTTCGCCGTCCACCGCGAGAGGCCAGCGTTTCTTGCCCCCGTCATCGTAGAGACCGAACGTCATCTCGTAGGCGCCCGGAGGCAGAGGGTCCCCGATCGCGGACTGGTAGAGCTCGATCTCGTACCTCTGCGCGCGGCCCGGCGTCCAGCTCTCGGGCAGCGGGTGATCGAACGTCCGGAGGAGCCTCCGGCCGCCGTCGAGGACGTGCACGAACACGCGCGGTTTCCCCCGCAGGCCCTCGAGAGGAGAGGTCGGATTCCAGCGCAGCGTCAGCGGCGTGACCTGGGAGGGCCCGAGGTTCACCGTCACGGGATGCACCGCGAGGGTCGCGACCGGGTGGGAACGTCCGCAGGACACGCCCGCCAGGAGACCCGCGGCGATGGAAACCTGCGTGATCGCGCGACGCGTTCCTGGTTTCATGCGGTTTTGGGAGAATCCTATCGTCATGGAGATCCTCGAGCCGAAGGTCCTCTGGACGCCTCCGCACGACGTCCTCGAAACGTCGCGTGTCGGAGACTACCTCCGGTTCCTCGGGCGGACGCGCAACCTCTCGTTCGACTCCTACGACCTGCTCTGGCGGTGGTCGGTGGGACAGATCGAGGAGTTCTGGCAATCGCTCTGGGAGTATTTCGAGATCGTCGCCCATCGGCAGCCCGGGGCGGTGCTCGGGGCGCGCGACATGCCGGGTGCGCGGTGGTTCCGGGGCGCCGCGCTCAACTACGCGGAGCACGCGCTCGTCCGCGCGGGCGACGTGGCGATCGTGGCGCGTTCCCAGACCCGGGATGCCGACGTCGTGATCACGGGTCCCGAGCTCTCCGACCGGGTTTCGCGCGCCGCGGCGGGGCTCCGGCGGCTCGGGGTCGGCCGCGGCGACCGCATCGTCGCGTACCTGCCGAACGTGCCGGAGACGATCGTGGCCTTTCTCGCGACCGCATCGCTCGGCGCGATCTTCTCCTCCTGCGCACCGGAGTTCGGGCCGCGCGCGGTCGCCGACCGCGTCCGCCAGATCGAGCCCCGGGTGCTGATTGCCTGCGACGGATACCGGTACGGGCCGCGGGAGATCGATCGGGCCGACGAGGTGGCGCGGCTGCGCGCGGAGCTGCCGTCGCTCCAGGCAACGGTGATCCTTCCGCACCTGCGGGAGGCCGTGGATCCGCATCGGTTTCCCGGCGCTCTCCCCTGGCAGGATCTCCTCTCGGAGAGCGCACCGCTCGTCTTCGAGCCGGTGCCGTTCGACCATCCGCTCTACATCCTCTACTCGTCGGGAACGACGGGACTGCCGAAAGCGATCGTCCACGGACACGGCGGAATCCTGCTCGAGCACGTCAAGATGCTGGCGCTCCATCACGACCTCGGAACCGGCGACCGCTTCTTCTGGTTCACGACGACGGGCTGGATGATGTGGAACTACCTCGTCTCCGGTCTGCTGGTCGGATCCACCGTCGTGCTCTTCGATGGGGATCCCGCGTACCCCGATCTCTCGACGCTGTGGCGCTCGGCGGAAGACCTCGGCGTGACCTACTTCGGGACGAGCGCCCCGTACCTCCACGCCTGCATGCGCGCGGGGCTCGAACCCGGCCGCGACTTCGACCTTTCGCGGCTGCGCGGCGTCGGGTCGACCGGGGCCCCGCTCCTGCCCGCGGGATTCGAGTGGGTCTACGAGAAGGTCGGGCGGGATCTCCTCCTCGGTTCGGTGTCGGGCGGCACCGACGTCTGCACTGCGTTCGTCGGCGCATCGCCGCTGGTTCCCGTGTGGTCGGGGGAAATCTCCTGCCGCTGCCTCGGCGCGAAAGTCGAGAGCTTCGACCCGGAAGGCAGGCCGGTGATCGGAGAGCTGGGCGAGCTCGTCATCACCGAGCCGCTGCCGTCCATGCCGGTCTCGTTCTGGAACGATCCCGCCGGCGAGCGTTACCGGGCGAGCTACTTCGACCGCTGGCCCGGAGTCTGGCGTCACGGCGACTGGATCCGGATCACGCCGCGCGGCAGCTGCATCATCACGGGACGTTCCGACGCGACTCTGAAGCGCGGCGGGGTCCGGATCGGAACCAGCGAGTTTTACGGAGTGGTCGAGTCGATCCCCGAAGTCGCAGAGAGCCTCGTCGTCCACCTGTCCGATGACTCCGGCGGCCCCGGGCGACTGCTGCTCTTCGTCGTGCTGCGGGACGCCGCGGGGCTCGACGACGCGCTCGCGGCGCGGATCGGGCACGCGCTGCGCGAAGGGCTCTCTCCGCGCCACGTGCCCGACGAGATTCACGCCGTGCCCGGAATTCCGAAGACGTTGAACAACAAGAAGCTCGAGGTGCCGGTGCGGCGGATACTCTGCGGCGAACCGCCGGAGAAGGTCGCGAATCCCGGCGCCATGGCGAATCCGGAGAGCCTCGAGTTCTTCGTCGAGCTCGCAGCGGCTCGACGGAAGTGAAGGCGGCCGGGGTCAGCCGGTCCCGGCGAGACGGAGGCTGAAGAGACTCGCGAGGAGCTGGAAATACTCCTCGGGCGCTTCGTCGATGCGGATGGCGAAGCCGCTCGCGACGTACCGCCGGAGGTTCGACGGAACGCGGTACGAGCGGACCACGCTGCCGCGCAGGCGCATCTTTGTCCCCGTCCGAACGATCAGCTGGAGAGTCAGCGTCTCCCCGTTCTCCGGAATGTAAGTCGTTCGGACGAACATGCCCGTCGGAGAGATGTCGTGTGTAAAACCGGTGCAGAGGGCGCCGTCCTTTTCCCATTCGACCAGGTACCGGCACCTTCGCCGCGAGTTGGGCGGATATTGGGACATCGGGTTCTGAACAGGATCGGAGCGAATGTCGTGCCCGGGGTCAATTCGCGTGGAAGACGTTCAGGGCGTTGGACTTGTGACTGCCGGGAGCGAAATCGGGGTGGCGAGAAATGTCAGTCGGAATGACGGGAAATCCCCGGGTCAGCCGCTCGGCACGAGCTCCTCGACCGGCGTGACGGCCGCCTGGTCTTCCTCACCGGTCCGGATGCGATAGACCTTCTCGACGGGC
>DASUAD010000354.1:0-2342 GCA_035763965.1 Thermoanaerobaculia bacterium
GGCGCAACCCGGCCGTGAGACTCGTGATCGTGCTCGTGTGCCGCGCCATGAGAGTCTGGAAACGAGTATAGGCAGTTTTCGAGCAGGGGCAAGAAAACTTTCGGAGGAATTGGGCTCCAACCTTACTTTAGTCGGCGAGTCGGGAGGCGCTCGCCGTGTGCTTCTGGATTATCCGAATGAAATAAGAGGAATTTCCGGAATAGCCGAATTTATTCTTAGCAAAAACCTTCTTGCTAGAAAATAGAAGGCACTTACGCCACGCGGTCGATGATCGATTCGGTCGCGAGAAGCAAGCCGTCCTTCGCATCGGACTCGGGAAAAGAGCCCAGAGCGACCCGGGCGGCTGCCGCGTAATCCCGGGCGAGCGCGCGCGTCTCGGCGAGACCCCCGTGCCGCTCCGCGATCGCGAGGATTTCCGCGGGAGAAACGCTGTCGAACTCCCGCTCGCGCATCACCTGGGCGACGCTCACCCGCTCGGCTTCGGTCGACCGCGGCAGCGAGAGAAGAAGCGGCATCGTCAACTTTCCCTCGCGCAGATCGTTCAGGACGGGTTTGCCGGTCGCGGCGACGCTGCCGGTGTAGTCGAGCAAGTCGTCGATGAGCTGGAACGCGACGCCCAGGCATCGACCGTATTCGGCGAGACGCTCGGCCGCCACGAGATCGCCGCGCGGCGCGAAGTGCGCCGGGATCCGGCAGGCCGCGGAGAAGAGGTCGGCAGTCTTGCGGCGGATGATCTCGAGCGCCTCTTCACGCGTGATCTGCATGCTGCCGGTCTTCTCGGTCCCGATGATCTCGCCTTCGATCATCGAGAGCGTCGTGTCCGAGAGGACCTTCAGGATCGTCAGGTCCCCCTCGTCGAGCGCGATCCCCATGGACTTCGTGTAGAGGTAGTCGCCGAACAGGACGGTAAGGTTGTTTCCCCAGCGTGCGTTCGCCGAGGTGCGCCCGCGACGCAGGCGGGCCTCGTCGATGACATCGTCGTGCACGAGCGTCGCCGTGTGGATGAACTCGACGACCGTCGCGTAGCGGACGTCGCGCCTCTCCCGATCGTCGTACTCGAGAAGGCGCGCGGAGAGCAGGAGCAGCGCGGGCCGGATTCGCTTCCCGCCGCCCGCGGCGAGGTGTCCGCCGATCCGCTCGATCGTCGGGATCGGGGAGCGGAAGTGGAGGAGGAGCTCCTCCTCGACGAGCGCGAGCTTCTCGGAGATCAGATCGTACGCCCGGAGGAGACGGGGATTGCCGGTCCGCGGCGAGAAGATCATCGGTAGTTGGTGAACTGGAGCGGCAACCCGAAGTCCCGCTCCCGGACGATCGCCATGGCGCTCTGGAGCTCGTCTTTGCTGCGGCCCGCCACCCGGACCTGGTCGGCCTGGATGGACGCCTGGACCTTGAGCTTGCGGTCCTTGATCGCCTTGACGATCTCTTTCGCTTTTTCCGAAGGAATTCCCTGCTGGATCTTCGCGACCTGGCGGACGGTCCCTCCGGCCGCCGGCTCGATCCTTCCGTATTCGAGCGCCTTGACCGCGACGCCGCGGCGCACGAGCTTCGTCTCGAGGATGTCGACGACCGACTTCATCTTGTGCTCGTCGTCGGAGATGAGCACGATCTCGAGCTCCTTGTCTCGAAGCTCGATCCGCGATGCGCTGCCGCGAAAGTCGAAGCGGGTCGCGATCTCCTTGGAGGCCTGCTGGACGGCATTGGCGACCTCCTGGAGATCCACCTTGCTCACGACGTCGAAGGAGAAGTCCTGGGGCATCGACGGGGATTCTACTTTCGACCTGTCATCCCGAGCGGAGCGCCTCCTGTCATCCCGAGCGGAGCGAGGGATCTTCCCCTTATTCAAAAGATCCCTCCGCGCTTCGCGCTCGGGATGACCGCCTTCGGCGGTCAGTTTTCGACGATTCGGGTGCCCGGCGGGCCGGTAATCCGGAAGTCGCCGGCCGGCCGCGCCTTCCCTGTCCGCCACGCCTCGAAGCGGAATTCCGTCTTGTTGCCGGCCGAGTCCTGATACGACAGCTCCCGCACGGTCCCGTCCTTTTCGATGGCGAGCCGGAGCCACGCGAGCTCGGGTCTCGAAACGTGCGGAGTCAAGAGCAGGCGGAGCGGCCCGGACGTCGCCGGATCGACGGAGATCTCGTACTGGCGTCCGAGGTCCTCGGGCCGCGTCAGGAAGACGACGGGGAGTCGCGCCTTCTCGTCTTCCGACAGGCGGCGTACGGTGAGCTGCTTGTCCTCCGGCGAGAAGAACCGCCCCTCTCCCGTGTCGTACGTGAAGACTTTCTTCTCCGGAGCCGTGTAGTCGAAGCGAACGCGCTGCGGCGCCTGGATCGAAACCGTCCCCG
>DASUAD010000355.1:0-2123 GCA_035763965.1 Thermoanaerobaculia bacterium
GTCGTGGAGGCCCTGCTGCGCGTCGGCCAGCTCGCCGCCGACTTCCCCGACCTGGCCGAGATCGAGATCAATCCGCTCGTCGTGTACCCGCGCGGGGCGACGGCGGTCGACATCCGCATCATCCTCCGCTGAGAGGTCCCCTTTCCCTCCGGCCCGAACTAACCCGGGGATCATCCCATCACGTTAAGTGCAGACGCAACATCCTGAGGAGGGACCACCGCATGCGCATCAGGCAGGCCCTTGCCATCCTCATGCTCGTGGCCGTGGCGATCGCGCCCGCGGCCGCGGGTGCAGCACCGAGCCGCGTTCCCGCCAACGTCCTGGTGATCGGGACTGTCATCTCGGACTCTGTGAGCCTGGACCCTGCCCAAGCTTTCGAATTCAGCACCACGTGGGTCGCGCGGCATCTCTATGACACCCTGGTCGACTTCAGCCGGGATCTTTCCCGCCCCGTGCCGCAGCTGGCGTCTTCCTGGACGGCCTCCGCAGACCTGAAGACGTACACGTTCGTCCTGCGGCCATCGAAGTTCCACAGCGGCGCCCCCGTGACGGCCGAGGCCGTCGTCTTCTCGATTCGGCGAGTCTTTGCGTTAAAGATGGCGCCCTCGTCCATCGTCACCGAGTTCATCAAGTCGCCCGACGACGTCGTTGCCATCGCCCCGAACCGAGTACGAATCACGTTCAACCAGGCGATGCCGGAAGTCTTGATGACCTGCGTCCTAGCCAACCCGGTCACGAGCGTCGTGGATCCCGCCGTGGTGCGCAGGAACGCCGCACCGGACGATCCCCAGGGGAACAAGTGGCTGACAGACCACGATGCGGGGTCCGGGCCCTACGTGTTGATCGGGTGGAACCGGAATCTGAAAATCGAACTGAAGGCCTTCGATGAGTACTGGCGAGGGCGACCGAAGATGGGACGTGTCTTCATCCAGGACATGCCGGAGCCCACAACCCAGCTCCTCGCGCTGCAGCAGGGGGACATCGACGTAGCGATGAATCTGCTGCCGGCCCAGTACAAGCAGATCGCGGGCCAATCAGGGTTCAGGGTCAAGACCACACCGACCTTCTCGATCCGTTACCTCGCCATGAACACCGGTTTTGAGCCGTTTTCGAAGGTGCAGGTACGCAACGCCATCAAGTATGCGCTCGACTACGAGGCGATCAAGCGCCTGTACGAGGACACTATCGATCCCGGACAGACCATCGTCCCGGCGGGGATGTTCGCTCATCTAAAGGACCGTCCGTACCAGCGCAACGTCGACCGCGCGCGCGCGCTCATGCGCGAGGCGGGATACGAGCGCGGATTCAAGGCCGAACTGATGGTCCCGGTCGGTGTCGATCCGCCACTCCCAGATGTGGCCGCGAAGATGAAGGAAGATCTCGCGCAGATCGGCATCGAAGTCGACGTCAAGGTACTCCGGAACGCCGACATCCTTGCCGTCTACCGAACACAGAAGCACCAGTTGGCCATCCAGCGATGGGGCGCAGATTACCCCGATCCTGACAACCTCGCCAAGGCGTTCGCCGATTTCGACAGTCGCGTGCTCGCCTGGCGCAACCTGTGGGACCATCCTGTGAAGGCAAAGGTCAAGCAGGCGGTGCAGGAGCGAGACGCAGCCAGGCGGGCGGCACTTTATGCGGAGATCCAGAAGACGGTGCTGGACGAAGGCCCTTACGCCATCTTCGCCTATCCGCTTCGGCAGATCGCGATGCGCGCCAACGTCACCGGCCTGGATCCTTCTCCGCTCTACCAGACGTACGAGTTCTCGAACGTCACGAAATAGCAGGCAATCTCGGGGGGGGCGGAGACCGCCCCCCCCCGACTCCACTGATGTCGGCGTACATCGCTCGGCGCATCGCCCTCGCAGCCGTCGCGATCTTCGGCGTCCTGATCATCGTCTTCGTCCTTTCCCACGTCATCCCCGGCGATCCGGTCGTGGCCATCCTCGGCGGCCAGGCGCGAGAAGATGTCGTCGCCGCCGCGCGGGAACGCTGGGGGCTGGACCGGCCCCTCCACGAGCAGTTCATCCGCTTCATCGGCCGTCTGCTCCAGGGCGATCTCGGTACCTCGCTCGCCACGAACCGGCCGGTCGCCGACGATCTGCGGGCCTTCTTCCCCGCGA
>DASUAD010000356.1:0-2012 GCA_035763965.1 Thermoanaerobaculia bacterium
GGCGGGGGGTCGAGGAGTGGCAAGGCAATCTGTAGCTCATCGCCGCACCAGGGACACGTGGAAGTCCCGATGGCCCGAGCCTGTCCAGAACTCATCGGGGGCCGTCTAACGGCTGGGCGTTCAGCGGCGCACCGAGCGAGCAAAGCGAGCGGCCCGTGCCAGCGTGCTCCTGGACCGAACGGACAGAGCGCGACCCGAACTGCACCTTGAGAAAACGCGGGCGGGGCGTCCGCTGCAACGCCATGTTAGGCACCTGCTTCCCTTGACCGCGACGGTTGCCGCAGCAGCCTCGCCACAGCGGATCTCCGATGCTGCATGAAGGCCGCACCCGAAGAACGACACGTGGTGCCTAACATGTACTTAGGCTTCCCAATCCCGATCCAGGAACGCCGGATTCCCGGCGATCTAGAAATCATCATCGAGATCCTCGAAGGGACCTGCATCTGCCTCACCGGACTCGAGTTGGTGCGAAGGGGGAATGGGCGCCGGCAGGATGTTGGACTGCGAAGAGCGCCGCCGAGTATCGGGCAGACCCGTAAGACTCGGTCTCCAGAGCACGTCGGCAGGGCTTCGGACGCCGAGAGTTCCCGGTCGGTTGAGGACGTGCGTGTAAATCATCGTGGTCTTCACGTCCTTGTGACCCAGGAGCTCCTGGATCGTCCGAATATCATAGCCGTCCTCGATCAGGTGCGTGGCGAAGGAGTGCCGCAACGTGTGGCAGCTCGCCCGACGGGAGACCCCGATATCCACAACTGCTTGCCGCACTGCGCGTTGGATCACGCTTTCGTGCATGTGATGCCGGCGCTCGGCGCCGGTTCGCGGGTCCTTGCTCCGGTGTTCCGCCGGGAAAACCCAGTGCCAGCCCCAGTCCTTCTCCGAACCGGGGTACTTGCGGGCGAGAGCCTCCGGCAGGAACACCTCTCCAAATCCCGCAGCAAGGTCTTTCTCGTGAATCCGTTTGACCCGCGCAAGCCACGTCGGCATCGCGGCCTTGACGACGTAGGGCAGCGGTGCGACGCGGTCTCTCTGTCCCTTCGCGTCGCGGACGACGATGCGGTTCGATCCGAACTCGATGTCCTTGACGCGCAGGCGCAGGCATTCGAGAAGGCGCAGGCCGCTTCCGTACAGGAGGATCGCGACGAGGCGCTCCGTTCCGCCGAGCCGTCCGATCATGGCGCGCACCTCCGCCCGCGTCAGTACCGCCGGCAGCCGCCGCGGCCGCTTTGCGCGCACGACCTGCGTCAGATCCGGCAGCGCTTTCTCGAGCACGTGCCGGTAGAGAAAGAGAAGCGCCGCGAGCGCCTGGTTCTGCGTGGAAGCACTGACGCCCTGGCGGATCGCGAGATCCGACAGGAACGCGTTGATCTCCGGCTCCCCCATCGCCTGGGGATGGCGCTTTCCATGGAAGAGCACGAACCGCTTCACCCATGCGACATAAGCCTCTTCTGTCCGCAGGCTGTAGTGACGCGCCCGCACTGCAAGGCGCACCCGATCGAGCAGGCGCGGCTCGCGGCTGCCCGCCTCGACGAGCGGAGACCAGGGGCGAGCAGGTGGGTCAGGATCCGTCGGAGCCTCTCCCTTCAGTCGTACATTCCGTCCGCATACCATTTGTCGCCGGCTCGATCGCGATAGATCCGGTACAGGCCTCCCTGTGCGAGCTCGACGTCCCAGTAGTCCCGCGAGGCGGGCGCAGCGGACCACCAGCCCTCCTCGAGATTCCAGGGGCCGGCGGCGACGCGGACGGTCCCGGAGATCTCGGGTGAGGAGCCGTTGGCGGATTTGAGGGAGAGGAGATGGAGACCCCTCACCCCGACCCTCTCCCCGTCCTGCGGGGAGAGGGGGTTCGCATCAGGGGAGTTCGTGAGCACATCGAGCTCCACCGGTGGACGCAGAACACGGATTGCGAGCAGACCTCGTCCGGTGCGCGCCGGCCGCCGCTCCCGGGGCGGCGGCGGAGGGGAGTAGTCGGCGACCGCGAACCGCTCGGGCCGGTGGCCGTCGACCGCGCGCGG
>DASUAD010000357.1:0-3452 GCA_035763965.1 Thermoanaerobaculia bacterium
GGGTCGCTTCTTCCGACATGGCCGCGCGCCAGAACTCGACCATGAGGCCGCTGAAAAAGGTCTTCCACCATTCCTCGATCATTCGAAACCTCCTCTTGGTCGCGGCGCGATGAGTCTCCGCGAAGTCACCGAGCGGAGGAGCCTTGCGCCGCGGGAGCACCGAGTAATCGGCGCGGGGACAGGCCCCACGGGCCTGCACCCGCCGCAGTCCATCGGATCAGGCGCTCGGTCGAGGCTGGCTTGCCGAGCCGAGCGCCGGTGGCGTCAGCCAGATCCCGAGCAAGAGAACGCGAGAGGAGTGAAATGGCGGACCAGTGGTGGAAGACCTTTTTCAGCGGCCTCATGGTCGAGTTCTGGCGCGCGGCCATGTCGGAAGAAGCGACCCGCATCGAAGCCGATTTCCTCGAAAAACGACTGCTTCTCGAACCGGGAGCGCGCGTCCTCGACGTGCCCTGCGGCGCCGGGCGCCACGCGATCGAGCTCGCTGCCCGGGGCCATCGGCTGACCGGCGTGGACATCTCGCCGGAGTTTCTCGAAGCGGCGCGGGCGAACGCGCGGGAACGGGGCGTTTCGGTCGAGTGGCTGGAGGCGGACATGCGCGAGCTTCCGTGGCGGTCGGAGTTCGATGCCGCCTACTGCGCCGGCTCGAGCTTCGGGTTCCTCGGCGACCAGGGCGACCGGGAGTTTCTGGCGGCCGTCGCCCGCTCGCTCCGATCCGGCGGACGGTTCTTCGGCGATTTCAAGGCGGCGGAGTCCATCCTGCCGAACTTTCGCGAGAGTTACGAGATGACGCTCGGCGACATCCGGTTCGCGGCGCGCAACCGGTACGATCCGCTGACCGCGACGATGGAGAACGTCTACACCGCGACTCGGGGAGACCGGAGCGAAACGAAGCGGGCCGTTCACCGCATCTACACCGCGAACGAAATCCTGCGGATGTTGGAAGACGCCGGATTCTCGAACTTCGAAACGTTCGGTTCGATCGAAGCCGAACCTTACCGCCTCGGCTCTCCGAGCCTTCTGGTCGTCGCGGCGAGGAACGGGTAAGATTCCGCGCTCGGAGCGGCAGATCTCAATAACTCAATAGAGGTGTATATGAAGCGCTCTTTCCCGCGCTACGCGCTTTTCGCGGCAGCTCTGTGGATCTCGATTGCAGCGAGCGGCCGAGGCCAGCCGACCGAGCTCTTCTTCTCCGAGTACATCGAGGGTTCATCGAACAACAAGGCTCTCGAGATCTACAACGGTACGGGTTCCGCGGTGAATCTGGCGACCGGCAGCTACAACGTCCAGATGTTCTTCAACGGCAGCGCGAGCGCGGGCCTCACGATCAACCTCACGGGCACGGTCGCCAGCGGCGACGTCTACGTTGTCGCGCAGAGCTTCGCGAATGCGACGATCCTCGCTCAGGCCGATCAGACCAACGGCTCCGGATGGTTCAACGGAGACGATGCCGTCGTGCTGCGCAAGGGCACGACGATCGTCGACGTCATCGGCCAGATCGGCTTCGATCCCGGGACCGAGTGGGGAACCGGTCTCACGTCGACGGCCGACAACACGCTGCGGCGCAAGCTCACCGTGGCCGCCGGCGATACGAACGGATCGGATGCCTTCGACCCCTCGATCGAGTGGGACGGGTTTGCCACCGACACCTTCAGCGGACTGGGCTGCCACACGGCCGACCCGGCGTGCTCCGCACCTCCCGCGCCTCAGAAGGAAATCTTCGAGATCCAGGGCAACGGGCTCGCGTCTCCTCTGGCCGGAACGGCGGTGTCGACGAGTGACAACATCGTGACGGGGGTTTTCTCGGACGGTTTCTTCATCCAGACGCCGGACGCACGTGCAGATGCCGACCCCGAGACCTCGAACGGCATCTTCGTTTTCACCTCGTCGGCCCCGACGGTCTCCGTCGGCGATCAAGTGGACGTAATCGGAACGGTCTCCGAATTCTTCAATCTCACCGAGCTCAACAGCCCGACGATTTCGCTCGATTCGAGCGGCAACCCCCTGCCGTCGGTCGTCGCGTTCGACGAGAACACCCCCGCTCCGAACCAGCCGCAGCCGGCGACGGAGATGGAGCGCTTCGAAGGGATGCTGGTGCGGGTCGTCGACGGCACCGTCTCCAGCCCCACCAACCAGTTCAGCGAGGCCTCGGTCGTGGCCGCCTCGCAGCGCGCCTTCCGGGAGCCGGGGATTCTCTTCCCCGGGCTGCCCGGCCTTCCGGTCTGGGACGGTAATCCCGAGATCTTCGAGATCGACACCGACCGCTTCGGAGCCTCGCCCGGCCTGAGGTTGGCCGGAGGGGCCATCGTGACCGCCGAGGGACCGCTCGCCTTCTCCTTCGGCGACTACCAGATCTGGCCGACCTCGCTCGAGTTCACCGGCGAACCCCGGGTGGTTCCCGTCCGCGATCGCAGTACAGGCGAGTTCACGGTCGGAACCCAGAACGTGCTGCGCCTGTTCGACCTCGTGAACGACCCCGACAAAGACGACGACGTCCCGACTCCGCAGCAGTACGCCGATCGGCTGAAGAAGTTTTCCCTGCTCGTGCGGAGCTCACTCAAGGCCCCGGACGTTCTGGTCATTCAGGAGGCCGAGAACCTGACTGTCCTTCAGGACCTCGCCGCGAAGATCGATGCGGATCAGCTCGCCGCGTCTCTACCCCCGCTCGACTACACGCCGTATCTCCTCGAAGGCAACGACATCGGGGGCATCGACGTCGGATTCCTCGTTCGACCCACGGTCCAGGTGGATTCCGTCGAGCAGTTCGGCAAGGACGACCTGTTCGAGTTTCCTCCCAACGACCCCGCTCTCTTGAACGACCGGCCGCCCCTCGTCCTTCGCGGTTCCTATATCGGGGGCACGGTTCCCTTCCCGGTCGTCTTTATCGGAGTTCACCAGCGATCCCTCTCGGGCATCGATGGCTCGGATGGCGCAAGGGTTCGCGCAAAGCGGTACGAACAGGCACTCCGGCTTTCGCAGTACATCCAAAGCCTTCAAACCGCCGATCCGGAAATCCGGCTGATCGTCGCGGGCGACTTCAACGCGTTCGAGTTCACCGACGGTTTCGTCGACGTCATGGGGCAGGTGACGGGGAGCCCCGATCCGGCGGGCGCGCTGCTTCCCGCGACCGACGAGATCGATCCCGACCTCACGAACCAGACGCTCGACATGTCGCCCGGCGAGCGTTACTCGTTCGTTTTCGACGGAACGGCCCAGAGCCTCGATCACGTGCTCACCTCGCAGGCACTGAACAGCTTCGTCCGTGCAACCCAGCACGTGCGCGGCAATGCCGACGCGCCGTTCTCTTTCGGCGTCGATGCGACGACTTCGCTTCGGTCTTCGGATCACGACGGCACAGTGCTCTTCCTCATGGGCGACAACGACGGCGACGGTTTCGCCGACGACAACGACTCCTGCGATCAATCGAGTCTGAGCTCCTCGGTCGTCATCGA
>DASUAD010000358.1:0-6331 GCA_035763965.1 Thermoanaerobaculia bacterium
CTCGGCAACCCGGCGAACTCTCTGGAGATCTCCAACAACTCCGGCTCGTTCACCATCAATGCCGAGAATTCCTCGACGTCTTGCGTCGGCGCCTGCGGAATCGCAGCCGAAGTCAGCAGCACGGCGGGAGCTTCGGCAATCAAGGGCGCCGCAACGGGAGCGTTCGGCCACAACTACGGAATTCACGGGATCGTTTCGTCGGAGGCGCTCGGTGCGGCAGGAGTTTTCGGGGAGGCGCACAATGGCCAGGCTTACGGCGTTCTCGGAGAGATCGACAGCGATGCACCGCTCCGTTCGGCGGGTGTCCGGGGATCCGCCGGAACAGTCGCCGGGCTCGAAGCATTCGCGCGAGCGGGTGTTCGCGGCGAGAGCTCGTTTGCCGGCGCATCAGTCGGCGTCCTCGGAATCTCGACGTTCCAGGCCGTCCACGGGATAGCGGTCGACATCCTGGGCAACACCCTGGAGACCGGAAGCCTCGGTGCCGTATTAGGCGGCTCGACATACGGTGTCTTCTCCAATGGTGACTTTGGGGGAACGGGCGCGAAGTACTTCGTCGAGCCTCATCCAGCCGACGCCTCGAAGGTCATCCGGTACATCGCTCTCGAAGGACCCGAGCCGGGCACGTATTTCCGCGGCCGCGGCAAGTTCGAGCGGGGGATCGCCAGGGTCGCCGTGCCGGAGGATTTCCGGTTGGTTACCAACGAGGAAGGTCTGACCGTCCAGATCACGCCGATCGGCGGGATGGCTTCCTTCGCGGTGATGAAGGCCGACCTGAACGAGATCCTCGTGCAGTCCTCTCGCAGCGTGGAGTTCTATTACCTCGTGCAAGGCATTCGACGGACTCACAAGCATCTGACGTCGCCGATCGGAGAGGGCTCGGAGTACAAGCCGGAGTCGGCGGAGGCGACGATGCCGCGGTACCTGACGGAAGGGCAAAAGCAGCTCTTGATCCAGAACGGAACCTACAACGCCGACGGAACCGTGAACATGGAAACCGCGCGACGCCTCGGCTGGGACCGCATTTGGGCCGAGCGCGCGGGAAGGCCGATTCCTGGGCCCTCACCGCAGTAGGCTGAGCGCCTCGCGTCGATCGAGCCGCGGTGGTATCCGACGCGGCTTTTTTCTTTCTGGTAGATTCGACTGTTCGATGAAACGATCCCCTCGACGCGTTCCGGTGATCCGCATCCTCGGCGCCCGCACCCACAACCTCAAGGACGTCTCGGTCTCCGTTCCGCTCGCCCGGCTCACTGTCGTCACGGGCGTCTCCGGCTCCGGCAAGTCGTCTCTCGCCTTCGACACCCTTTACGCGGAAGGCCAGCGGCGGTACGCGGAGTCGCTCTCGACCTACGCCCGCCAGTTCCTGGAAAGGCTCGACCGCCCCGACGTCGAATCGATCGAGCCCGTCCCGCCGGCGATCGCCCTCGAGCAGAAGAACGGCGTCCGCAACGCGCGCTCGACGGTGGGGACACAGACCGAGATCTACGACTCGCTGCGGCTGCTCTTCGCGCACGGCGGGACCACGTTCTGCCTCGCCTGCGGGGTCGCGGCCGTCCCCGGGGGAGTGGACCGCGCGGTCGAGGAGCTGGCCGCCTCGGAGGAGGGTTCGCGCGTCGTGCTCGCCGCGCCCGTCGAGTGGTGCCCGCCGAACGGCCGTCCGGAAAAAGTCCGCGGGCGACGCCGGCGGGAGCGAGAAGAGGCTCTCCGGATCGCGGAGTTGAAGCGCGCCGGGTTCTTCCGCGCCCTCGCTCCCGACGGAGAGACAGTGGAGATCCCCGACGGCCCGGCCGGGATTGCGGGTCTGCTCGACGACGAGGGGCGGCTCGCGGTCGTCGTCGGGCGGTTCGTCGTACGCGAAGAGTCGCGCCCCGAGATCGCCGCCGCCGTCGAGGCGGCGTTCGCGATGGCCGGAAGCCTTTCGGCCCGCACCGAGCGCGGAACGCGGACGTTTCGCCGCGGTCTCCACTGTCCCCGGTGCGGCTGCGACTTCCGCGATCCGACGCCGCCGCTGTTCGCTTTCAACTCGCCGCTCGGCGCGTGCCCGGCGTGTCAGGGGTTCGGCCGGATCATCGGCGTCGACCTCGAAAAGGTGATCCCCGATCCAACGCTCCGCCTCGACGAACGCCCCGTCGCGGCATGGAACACGCCGGCGTACGAGTCCGCGTACGACGATCTCTTTCGCGCGTGCCGGCGTTACTCGGTTCGCACCGACGTTCCGGTCGAGAGGCTCTCCGCGCACGAGCGGGAGGTCCTCATCAAAGGGCGCGGCGAGTTCTACGGGATCAACGGCTTCTTCGAGTGGCTCGAGACGAAGCGCTACAAGATCCACGTCCGCGTCCTGCTGGCGCGCTACCGAGCATACCGGCTCTGTCCCGACTGCCGCGGTGCGCGGCTCGGTCCGGCGTCGCTCGGCGTCCGCTTCCGCGATCGGACGATCGCGGAGCTCGCGGACCTCTCGCTCCGGGATCTGAAGTCGTGGTTCGACGCCCTGCAGCTCACGCCCGACGAAGAGGACCGGCTGGGGTCCGTCGTCGCCGAGATCCGCGCGCGGGTGCGCTACATGAACGACGTCGGGCTCGAGTACCTGACTCTCTCTCGCGCGGCCCGCACCCTCTCGGGGGGCGAGGCGCAGCGGATCGGCCTCGCGTCGGCGCTCGGAGGATCTCTGACCGGCACGCTCTACGTCCTCGACGAGCCGACCATCGGACTGCACGCGGTGGACACACGCCGACTGCTCGCGATCCTGCGTCGGCTCGCCGATCGGGGCAACACGGTCGTCGTGGTCGAGCACGATCCGGAGGCGATCGAGGCGGCGGACCACGTGATCGACCTCGGTCCGGGCGCAGGGAGCCGGGGAGGAGAGCTGCTGTTCGAAGGGACGCCCCGCGCGCTCGCCCGGGTGAAGTCCTCGGCGACGGGAGCGCTGCTGCGCCGCCGCGGGCTGCCGTCGCGCGGCGCCCCCGGAGGGCCGCCGGATCGTCCCCAGGCGCCGACTGCCCCTCGCGGCGGACGGATCGTCGCCTTCCGGCGGGCCGAAGGCGCGGTCACCGTCGTCGGCGCGCGCGAGCACAACCTGAAGAACCTGACCGTTCGGTTTCCGCTCGGGCGGCTCGTGGCGGTCTCGGGCGTGTCGGGCTCCGGCAAATCGACCCTCGTGCGCGACGTCCTCCACAACTCCTACGCGCGCCGCTTCAAGGGCACCGTGCAGCTCGACGTCGGCCTCCACGACCGAATCGAAGGGCTGGAGCTCGTGTCGGACATCCTGCTGGTGGACCAGAGCCCGCTCGGTCGCTCCGCGCGTTCCAATCCCGTCACCTACACCAAGGCATGGGACGAAATCCGCCAGGTGTTCGCGCGCACCGCGCGGGCCGTGTCCCGGCGGATCACCGCCCGGGACTTCTCGTTCAACTCACCGGGGGGGCGGTGTGAGGTGTGCAAGGGCACGGGATGGCAGACGATCGACATGCAGTTTCTCGCGGACGTCACGGTTCGCTGCGACGCGTGCGACGGCCGGAGATTCCAGGGAAGAGTGCTCGCCGTTCGCCACCGGGGCAAGAACATCGGAGACGTGCTCGCAATGACCGTCGACGAGGCCATGGCGTTCTTCTCGGACCAGCCGAATATCGTGCGTCGCCTGACCCCGCTCCACGAAGCAGGGCTCGGCTACCTTCCGCTGGGCCAGCCGACCGCGACGCTGTCTGGCGGCGAGGCGCAGCGGTTGAAGCTCGCCTCGTTTCTGGAAATCCGTCCCGCGACCGCGCGGGGCGTGCTCTTCCTCTTCGACGAGCCGACGACCGGCCTTCACGCCTCCGACGTCGATCGTCTCCTCGGCACCTTCCGGCGGCTGATCTCGCGCGGCCACTCGGTCGTCGCGATCGAGCACCACCTTGAGTTCCTGGCGGCCTCGGACTGGATCATCGATCTGGGTCCGGGCGGGGGAGACGAGGGGGGGCGCATCGTCGCGGAAGGATCACCCGACGAAATCCGGCGGTCCCCGGCGAGCCTGACCGGGAGGTTCCTGGCGGAGACGGCGACGCCTCCTCCACCCGGCGAGCACCGGGAGCGCGCCGGGGCGCGTTAGTCCGGGTCTTTCACCGGGGGACGATCGGCGAGGCCGCCGCTTTGGCGCGCGAGCCTTCGAGGAACTCGACGAGCATCTGCTTTCCGGAGTAGCCCTGCGCGACCGCGATCTGCCGGCCGTCCGGCGCCGCGACGACCAGCGTCGGAAAGACGCCGACGCCGTACCGGCGCTGGAGCTCGTCGACGAGGGTCGGATTCCTTCCCTCTTCCCGGACCCGGTCCAGCACCCGCGTGGGCACGAACGCGTCGTTGACGAAAGCAGCGACTCTCGGGTCCGCCCACCCGTCGCCGTCGAGCATCCGGCACGGACCGCACCACTCGGCGGTGAAGTCGTAAAGAATCGGTTTTCCGGAATCACGGGCCGTCGCCTGCGCCGTCGAGAGCGAGGTCCATCGAATCAACCCGGCCTTGCCGACTTCTTCCGGCCCGCTCCCCTTGTCCGTCACCGCGGTCACGATCCGGAAGAGTGCGGCGGCCGCGAGGACGAGCAGAAGAATCGAGGGGAGTTTCGACTGCGAGCCCGCCCGGGATTCAAGAGGGGCAGAAACTCCCGCCGTGCTCGGCGCGCCCTCGATGCCCCCGGGCATTTCAGTCCTGTCCATACGGCAGCTCCCTCCGGCTGAAAACGACGGCTGCGAGAACAAGATAAACCGTCAACGCAAAAATCCATCGGCCGGTGGCCGCGCCGAACACCCCGTCACCCCGAAAGACCGCGCTCCACTCGACCGACGGCAGCATGTTCTCACGGGCGTTCTCCGCCAGGGTCCGCAGCCACGGCGCCTGCGAGAGCTGCGGGAGATTCAGGATCAGGTAGAGCAGGAGAAGACCGAGAAGGTCCGCGATCCCCGGCAGAAAGGTGGAAAAGAAGAGGAGGATCGCTGCCTGGAACGCTCCGGAGAGGAACGCCGCGCCGAGACCGGCGGCGAGAGCGTCCGGCGGAAGTTCCGTCGCGGATGGCGATCGCGGCACCAGGAACTCGACGACGAGAGACGCGAGGACGCTCGTCACGACCAGGAAGACCGCATAAGAAGCGAGGATGCCGGCGTATCGCCCGTAGAGGTACCGGGTCCGGCGGATGGGTCTCGCGAGGATCATCTGCAACGCGCCGCTCGAGATGTCCCGCGACACCGAGCCGGCCGCGAGGATGAAGATTGCCCAGTTCGCCATCGCGAAACCCCGCTCGACTCCATTCGCGGAGAGGTTGAGGATCTCGAGAAGAGCGAGGACCGTGAGCGCCGCCACGAGGCCGCCCGACCCGAACTTCTGCCGCACGAAGCGGCGGATCATCTCGATCAATCGCGAGCCGTCTGCTCGAAGAGCTCCTCGAGCTCCGCGGAAACACGGGCTTCGTAAATCGGAATGCCGGCGAGCGCCAGGGCGCGGATCCCCCGGGCCATGTCATCGTCCGAGGCGACGGTGAACCGGAGCGAACCGTCCGGCTCGGCATCGGGAGTGAACGCCTCGCCCGCGAGCACCGCGGCGGCCTCGACGAGCCGGGCCGCGGGGACACGGACGTGGCCGCGCCTGCGACTCGCCGAAGCGCCCCGGAGCGTCTCGCTCTTGGTCAGGCGCCCGCCGTCGATGAAGACGATCCGGTCGCAGATCTTCTCGACCTCCGGAAGCTGGTGGGAGTTGAGAACGATCGTCGCGCCGCGCGCCCGAGCTTCGAGGATGCGCTCGCGGACGAGCGCGACTCCGCGCGGATCGGTTCCCGACGCGGGCTCGTCGAGGAACAGGAGCTCCGGGTCGCGGAGCAGCGCCTGCGCGAGGCCGATCCGCTGGAGCATGCCGCGCGAGTAGCCGCGGAGGCGCCGGTCGAGCGCCTCCCGATCGAGGCCCACGCGTTCGGCGGCCCGCTCGACCTCGACGCCGGCTTTCGCCGGAGCACCTCCGGCGAGACGCCAGTGGAAGGCAAGGAAGGCGCGGCCCGTGAGCTCGCGGTCGAAACCGAGCCGCTCGGGAAGGTAGCCCGTTCGCGAGCGGATGGAGAGGTCGTCGGGAGCGAGGCCGTCCACGGCGATCGTCCCTCGGTCCGGCCGCAGAAAACCGAGCAGGCAGGTGAGCAGGGTCGTTTTCCCGGCGCCGTTCGGCCCGATCAACCCGAGCGTCTCGCCCCTCGCGACGTCGAGGGTGACGCCGTCGAGCGCCCGGACGCGCCGGCCAAACCGGCCGTACGTCTTGGAAACGTCCCGCACCGCAATCATTGCGCGGTTCATCTTAGCCAACCGCGAATCGCCGACCGCAAAAATGCGTT
>DASUAD010000359.1:0-8315 GCA_035763965.1 Thermoanaerobaculia bacterium
GAGCCCCACGCGCAACTTCTCTTTCTCGAAAGCCCGAACCCCGACACGACGCCGCAGCGGGTTTACGTCGAGACGCGGCAACGGGCACGCGGGCTCGACCCGGACGGTCGCTCGATCCTGTTCCGGCCGTGGATCGGGTACTCCGAGCGCGAGGACCTCTACGCGGCAGCGGACCTCATCGTCTCGATATCCGCCGAAGGCCTGGAAACCGACCTCGCATACCGGACGCGGCTCCTCGACGCGGCCTGGGGCGGCGTGCCGTCCGTGTCCGTCGCGGGGGGTGCGCTCGCGAGCGAGCTCGCCGGCGCGGGTGCGGGGTGGCAGGTCGAGCGCTCTCCCGAAGCGCTCGCTCGCGCGATCCTCGCGGGACTCTCCCCCGACCGGCAGGGAGAGGCCTCGCGCGCCGCGCGCGCGGCCGCCGCCGAACGGACGTGGGAAGGGGTCGCGCGGCCGCTCGTGTCCTGGTGCTCGCAGGCCCGGGTCGATCCGAATCGCCTGCCCTATCCCACCGTGCCGGAAGCCCGTCTCTGGCAGCGACTCACCCGGCGCGTGCTCTCCCGCCGGGAGACGGCTTGAATTACTCTCCCCGCCGGTCATGAAGACGTCTGACGCATCGGTGGTCGTCGTCCACCACCGCGGCTCCGAGCGCCTGTTCGAAGCGCTCGCGGCGCTCGAGACGGCCTGCCGCGGCAGATTGACCGCCGAGCTTCTCGTCGTCGACAACGCCTCCGGGATGCCGGTCGCCGAGATGCTGAGGCGGTTCCCCACGATGCGGCGGATCACCGCGCCGCGAAACGTCGGTTTCGCCGCCGGCTGCCGTCTCGGCGCCGAAGCCTCGCGCGGAAGGTCTCTCGTCTTCGTCAACGACGATGCGGTCGTCGAACCCGACGCGATCGCTCTCCTGGTCGGCGCGCTCGACCGTTCCGATCCGGACGTCGTCGCGGTGGCCGGGCGGCTCACGGACCCGACCGGGCAGCGCAACGACTTCTTCGACGGATTCCTGACGTTCGACGGTCACGCTTTCCAGAGCGACGTCGGCCGGCCCGTCGAGAAGCTGCCGGACGCGGCCCCGGGCGAGGAGAGGCTCTTCGCGTGCGGCGGATTGATGGCCGTGCGCCGCGGTGAATTCCTCTCGTCGGGTGGATTCGACGACGACTATTTCGCTTACCTCGAGGACGTGGACTTCGGGTGGCGTCAGTGGATATTCGGACGCCGCATCGTCGCCGAGCCCCGCGCGCTGGCCCGGCACCGCGGCGGCGCGACGGGCGAGGCGCTCGGGATCTTCTCCCGCGGGTACCTCTTCGAGAAAAACGCCTTCGCAACGGCTTACAAGAACTTCGACCGCGATCACTTCGCGGCGCTCATGCCGTCCGTTCTCGCGGCGTTCCTCATCCGCATCTCCGAGATGCTCGCCCGGCGCAATCCCGGAGCGGCCGAGCTCGCCCGGGATCCCTACGCCGAGCCGCAGACTCCGCCGACTCTTCTGCGCCGGATCCTCGGGATATCGAGCCGCCCGGACGCGGCGGTGCGCATCGAGGATCCGCTGACCATTGCCCACCTGAAAGCGCTCCTCTGGATCCATCGGAACCAGGAGACGCTCGCGGCAAAGCGACTTGCGGTCCAATCCCGGCGCCGCCGATCGGACGCGGAGATCTTCGACCGCTTTCCGCTGCGCCTCGTCCCGACTTATCCGGGAGACGAGAGGTTCGACTCCGACTTCTTCCGGGAGTTTCTCGCGCGCGCGCCGGAGCTCGTCCGCACGACACTCGACGAAATCTTCGTGGGAGCGTCGGCGTGACGGCCTTCTCGGTCGTCGTGCCGACCTACCGACGCCCCGACACCCTCTTTCGCGTGCTGGATGCGCTCGGGCGTCAGGATTCGCCGCCGGATTTCGAGGTCGTGGTCGTCGACGACGGGTCCGGCGACGGCACTGACGAGCGGCTGCGCGTCTACCGCGCGCCGTATCCGATGCGCTGCTTCTCGCAGGAAAACGCGGGGCCCGCGCGGGCCCGCAACCTCGGGGTCGAGGAGGCCCGGGGAGACATCGTTCTCTTTCTCGGCGACGACACCGTGCCGGAGCCGCAGCTGCTCTCGGTGCATGCGCGTGCACACGAGGAGCGGCGGGACTTTCCCGTCGCCGTACTCGGATACACGACCTGGCCCCGGGAGCGCCGGGTCTCGCCGTTCCTTCACCACATCAACGAGTACGGGTTGCAGTTCGGATACGGGCTCATCGAAGATCCCGAGGCGGTCCCGTTCAACTTCTTCTACACGTCGAACATCTCGCTGCCCCGCCGGCTGCTCGTCGATGCCGGCCTGTTCGACACGACTTTCCCCCACGCGGCGTGGGAGGACATCGAGATCGCGTACCGCCTGACGAAGGAGGGGATGAAGATCGTCTACCGGCCGCAGGCCGTCGCCCGCCATTACCACGACATCACGTTCCGGTCGTTCCGCCGGCGGCAGGAGAAGTCGGGCGAGGCCGCCGCGATCTTCTTCGAGAGGCATCCGGAGCTGGGGGACTTCCTCGGGGTGCCGCAGGCACTCGCGTTCGCGAACGGGTTCGCTCCCCGCGAGAGGGTGCGGGCGTGGTGGGCGTCGCTCGGCGAGCGCTGGGAACTCCCGGGCGCGCGCCGCGCGCTCGACCGCGTCCTGCGTGACGACTATCTCCGCGGTCTCGGTCGCAGCCTGAAAGCCCGCGGCTGGTCTCCGTACGGCACTCCCGAATCCCGGGTCTCGAGTCGGCGGGAGCCCCGGACGACGGGCGTCTGGCCGCGGTGACGAAGTGGCCATTTCCGAGGTCACCGGCCGGGACCTTCCGCCCTCCTAGGGACGCGCATCCGCTTCCAGGACCGTGACTTGGCCGAAGGGGTGCAGCCGGTGACCGTGGCGTCGGGTTTGCTTTTCCTGTCTCCGGAGGCACGTTCATGAAGAGGCTCACGCTTTCACTCGCGTTCGCGGCCCTCGCCCTGGTCGTGGTCGCTGATCCGCTGTCCGCTGCACCGAGGGGGAGACACCGCGGAGGCGGCCGTTCCCACGGCCGTGCGACCGTCATCATCCGGCCGAGCTGGGGATGGGGCTGGGGCTGGGGATTCGGCGGCTGGTACGACCCTTACTGGTACGGCTACGGTCCCTACTATCGCCCTTACGACAGGTACGGTTACGGACGCCCGGGCAACTGGGCCGTCGTCGACACGGACGTCTCGCCCGAGAGTGCGCGGGTGTACCTCGACGGGCAGTACATCGGGACGGCGGACGATTTCGACGGTTACCCCGACTACCTGTATCTGCGGCGGGGCCAATACCGTCTCGAGTTCCGACTCGATGGGTTCGAAACGCGCGCGATCGACGTGGACGCCCGGCCCGGCGTCAAGATCGACGTCGACGACAAGCTCGCCCGGGTCCCCGGCGCGCCACGGTACGGGGATTACGACACGCCCGAGCCGCGCGGGGGCGTGCGTCGGTTCTGGGGGAAGCGGCGCGACGCGTCGGTCGAGGTCACCGAGGACGAGATGTCGGGCGACGACCGTCCCTACTACCGGGAGCGGCCGCCTGACCGCGAAGACTCGGAAGAGGAATACTCCGGGGACCGGGATCGCGACCGACGCGACATGGACGTCGATCGCGGCCGGCCGTCCGGCGACGAGTGGCGGGGCCGCGGCGAGGCGGAACAATCGGACACCCGGATCGTTCTCGAGATCCAGCCTGCCGACGCTTCGGTCTACCTGGACGACCGTTTCATCGGTGCGGCCTCGGAACTCGGATCGGACGGCGGCGTCGCGGTCGCACCCGGCCATCACACGCTGATCGTCTCCCGGCCCGGGTATCGCGATCGGCGCGTGGAGGTCGACGTCTCGCCGGGCGAGACGGAGAACGTCCGGATCACTCTCGAGCGCTGAGTCCGGCCGGGGTCAGGCCTCCACGGCCACTCTTGGTGCAAAGTGGCCGTGGCATCGGCCTGCGGGCCGCCCTCCTCACCCGGTGGAGGCCTGACCTTCGACTTAAGTCGCCCTCGACTCCCGGCTCACTTTTCCCTGTCCGATCGGGTCTATACTGTGAGCCACTCGAAGGAATAAGGGGGAGGCTGCAAAGACCCGGCGGCGTCAGTCACGGTGGTTGACCCCACCTTCTGCCAGTTTCGGTAGCTCCCAGGTCCGCACTCTTCCCGAAATCCTTCCGATCCCGTCGGGTCGGAGGGCCTCCCTCTCGTTCCTTCGAGTTTCTCTCTGCGCCGGATCGGAGCTATCGGGAGCGCGCGGCGAGGCTCAACTCGAGCAGTACGTTCTCGAAGTGCAGCCGTCGGTTTCCGCGGCGGCTGTCGGGCGGGTAGTCCGCCGCCGCCGTCGCCGCCTTGCCGAGGGCGGCCGCGTTCACCGCTCGCGCGATCTCCGAGAGGGAGCCGGTGACCGCGCGGTGCCTCACGAGCTCGGCCGAGACGCCGGCGGAGATCAGAGCCGCGTCCGCGAGCAGCTCACCGAAGGTCCGGAGCTCTTCGGTCTCCGCCCGCGCGAGGACGTCCGCGAGGAGTACGAGCGGGGCGATCTTCCGGTCGACGATTCCCGCGTGCAGTGCCTCGACCGCGTCGGCGCGGAACCGGCGCGCCTCTTCGAGCCGCTCGGTTTCTCCGCTCTCGGCTTCCGGCGCGAACACGGCGAGGTCCGCGGCGTCGTCTTCCGACAACCCCGCGTCCCGCCAGGCCCGGATCCGCTCGTGAAGTGCGGACGATGGAATCCGAAGCGAAAGGCACCGCGAACGGATCGTTGGAAGGAGAGCTTCCGGACGTCGGGTCGTGAGAATCCAGTGCAGGCGCGAGCCCGGCTCCTCCAGCGTCTTGAGGAGGGCGTTCGCGGCCTCGGGGCCGAGAAGCTCCGCCCGCGAGACGCGCACGACGCGGCGCGGCGCTTCGTATGGCCTTCCGGCCCCGAAAGCGATCGCCTCGCGAACGCGATCGATCCGGATCTGGACCCCCTCCGGCTCGAGCGAGAAGAGATCCGGATGAAAGGCGTGCAGTGCGCGTCGACAGGACTCGCAGCGGCGCTCGGGATCGTCGCCGGCGCAGAGCAGGAGCGCCGCGAGCGAGAGCGACGTCTGTTCGAGCGGCTTCTCCGAAGCGCCGTGGAGGAGCAGCGCGCCGGGGAACTCGCCCGGTCGCGCCGCCAGACGCTCGAGGAGCGCAGAGCCTGGGCTCAGAGGTCGAAGCGCTCGGCGAGCGCTCTCCAGGTTTCGCGGAAGAGATCGGGCACCGGCTGGCGCGCGTCGAGCACGCGGACGCGATGCGGCTCGCGCTTCGCGATGGCCAGGTACGCGCGCCGGACGCTGACGTGGAAGGCGAGCTCGGTCTCCTCGAACCGGCCGACCCCGCGGCCGCCGCGCCTGTTCTTGCGGTCGAGTCCCTCGCGCGGGTCGAGGTCGTAGAGGAGCGTCAGGTCGGGCGAGAGGCCGTCGCGCGCGAGCTCATCCACGCGGCGGACGAGCCGGGCGTCCAGCCGGCGGCCCACCTGCTGGTACGCCTCCGTCGCGTCCGAAAAACGATCGCACAGAACGAACGCACCGCGATCGAGCGCGGGACGCAGAACCTCGCGCACGTGCTGGCGGCGGTCGGCTTCGAACAGCAACCACTCCGCAACGGGGTCGAGCTCCCGGTGCTCCTTCCCGAGCACGACGCCACGGAGGATCCGGCCGACCCGGGTGCCCCCGGGTTCCCGGGTCGCGAGCGCCTCTCGGCCGGTTTTCTTCAGGCGCGCGGCCGCCATTTTGAGCTGGGTCGATTTTCCCGAGCCTTCGACGCCCTCGAACGTGATGAGCGGCACCGCAAGAAGCTATCAGCTCTCCACCAGGACGGTTTCCACGGCAGGTGTGCTCTCGCCCGCTCGGCTAACATTGACGCCTTTTGAGCGTATCCGGGGCAATGAAGAGTTCCACGGCGGCGTCGGGGCGGGGACTGTATCTGGCGATCGGTTTCGCCGGCCTCGCACTCGCGGTCGCTTCGATCGCGGACATGTTCGCACCCCGCCCCTACGACGGGATCGTCCCGGTCCCCTACAGCCGGAAGGGGGTCGAGGTGCGCGCCGTCGTCCCCGGAGGACCGACCGACGTGGCCGGAGTCCGGGCCGGAGACTGCGTCGTCGGGATCGGGAAGCGCCTGGTCAACTCGACCTCCGACGCCTCGGCCGAGTTGCGCAAGCACGGGATCGGACAAACGGTCTCGTACCTCTACCACCGGAGTCCCTGCGGCTCCGACACGAAGGGGAATCTCGTCTCCGTGCCGGTGCGGCTCTCGTCCGAGCGGCTGGGCGGAACGACTTACCTCTATTCGGCCGCGATCGGCTTTCTGTTCTTCTTCATCGGCTTCTTCGTGTTCAACCGCCAGCCGAACGACCGCGCCGCTCGCATCTTCTTCCTGCTGTGCGTTCTCTTCCTGCTGTTCTTCGTCTGCCGGCTGCGGCCCGCCTCCTACTGGTGGATCGACCTCTTCGTGCAGAACACCGGCACGGTCAGCCTGTTTCTGCTGCCGGCAGTCTTCCTCCATTTCTTCCTGATCTTCCCGCGCCCGAAGGAGCTCACCTTCGCGCGGCCGGACGAGTGGACGGGGGAACCCCCGCCCCGCTGGAAGGAGAAACTGCAGGACTTTCTCTCGGCGAGCCCGTCGCTCTTCTACATCCTGTACTCGATCCCCCCGATCGTCTTCCTCTACGACGTGATGCGGCAGCTGCGGGGCTATCGCGTCGCAATTCTCTCGGGTGCGCCGCTCTCTTCGTGGGTGCTTCTCGGCGATTACCTCGTGCTGGGCCTGATCGCGCTCGCGCACTCCGCGTTCACCCTGCCCGACGTTCGCGAGCGGCGGCAGGCGTTCCACGTCTTCATCGGCACGATCCTGGGCATCGCTCCGTTCGTCCTTCTCGGGATCGTGCTGCCGTCGGCCTTCAACATCGAGGACTACGTCTTCTACGGCATCGTGCCGATGATCTTCATCCCGCTCACGTTCGCGTACGCGATCGTGCGCTTCCAGATGCTGAACGTCCGGGTGATCGTGCGCCGCACCTTCCTCTACGCGGCCACCACGGCGATCCTGCTCGGCCTCTACGCGCTCGCGGTCGCGATGGCGAACGTGATCTTCGCGGAGTCGCGGCTGTCGTCCTCGCCGCTCTTCAACTTCGGTTTCTTTCTCGTCGGCATCTCGCTGTTCGAGGTGTTGCGCCGGAAGCTGCAGACGCCTCTCGACAAGCTGTTCTTCCGCGAGAAGTTCGACTACCAGAAAGCGCTGCTCGAGATGAGCGAGGCGATCACCGGGGAGCTCGACCTCGGCCGGATCGCGGACTTCCTCACCGGGCGCATCTCGGCGACGATGCGTCTCGAGAAGGCATCGATCTGGCTTCGCGACGAGCAGGGCTGGCTGGAACGTCGCGGCCGGCGAGAAGATCGACTCTCCCCGTCCGCGGAGATCCGCAAGCTCCTGCGCGTGGAGGGGAAGCCCGCCCCGCCAGAGGATCTGTCCGAGCGGATCACGGACGAGGAAAGCCGGCGATTCTGCGAGCGCCTGATCGCCGAGAGTTTTCACCTGCTCGTCCCTCTCGTGTACCGGGAGAGGCTCATGGGCGTCCTCGCGTTGAAGGACAAGCTTTCGGGCGAGCGCTTCGATCGCGACGACCAGACGCTGCTCTCGACCCTCGCAAACCAGTCGGCGCTGGCGATCGAGACCGCCGTCCTCCACGACGAAATGACGCGGCAGGCCGAGCTGCGGCGCGACCTCGAGATCGCCCGCGACATCCAGACGAGCCTGCTGCCGCGCTCGCTTCCGACGCTGCCCGGTTTTTCCTTCCTCGGCGGAAGCCTGCCCGCGAAGGTCGTCGGCGGCGACTTCTACGACTTCATCTCCTTCGACGACCAGAGGCTCGGCGTCGTGATCGGCGACGTCTCGGGCAAGTCGGTTCCCGCCTCCCTTCTGATGGTCGCATCGAAGGAGATCGTTTACTCCCGCGCTCTGACGACGCGCGACCCCGGCCGCCTCTTCCAGGAGTCGAACCGTCGGATCTACTCGATCAAGCGCCGGATGTTCGTCTCGCTCGGCTATTTCCTGCTCGATGCGGACGCGATGAGCCTGCGATACGCGATCGGTGGGCAGCCTCTCCCGATGATCCTGCGTTTGGGGGACGGCGGACCCCGGTTCCTCGAGCCCCCGGATCACCGGCTGCCACTCGGCGCGCTGAAGGAAGTCCCGTACGATACCCGGGAGATCTACCTGAAGCGCGGAGACCTCCTCTTCTTCTACACGGACGGGTTCACCGAGGCGATGGACGGGGAGATGAACCCCTACG
>DASUAD010000360.1:0-3925 GCA_035763965.1 Thermoanaerobaculia bacterium
CCGCGGTCGAAGAACGCGGCGTTGTACTCGTCACCCTCCAGCACGAACGCCGGCCCCGCGCCGCGCCGGTATCCGCGACCGAGGTTCTTCATCTCCCCGCCGATCAGGAACCCGGGATCGCGGCCGGAGTCGAGAAGCAGCCACGCCGTCAGCGCGGAGGTCGTCGTCTTGCCGTGGGTGCCCGTCACGACCAGCGAGGTCTTGCCGGGGAGGAGGTTCTGTCGAATGGCCTGTGGCATCGAGAGGACAGGAATCCCGCGCCGCACGGCTTCGGCCGCCTCGACGTTGTCCCGGAGCGCGGCGTTTCCGACGACGACGCAGTCACAGTCGGCCGGCACGTGCTCGGGCGCAAACCCCTTCGCGATCGGAATTTGAAGGGATTCGAGGAGCGTGGACATTGGCGGGTACAGGTCGAGCGCGCTTCCCGTCACGCGATGGCCTGCCTCGACGAAGAGCGCGGCGAGCGGCGTCATCGCCGTTCCGCCGATCGGCACGAGGTGAATCTTGCGGGAATCCGGCATGGAGCCTTCTGAAAATGGGCGGAAATGGCCGGCAGATCCGCCCGATTGTTGAAATAACGGCCGCTTGTCCGGAGTTTGACCGGTTCGGCATTACTCTAAAGCAGAAGTCGCAAACAGGAGGATCGGAAATGCGTCAGTTCGCTCGGTTGGCCGGCCTCGCCGTCGCGGGCCTGTTCGTGGTCGCGGCGCTGGAGGCGCAGGCCGCCAAACCCAAGCCCGCGGCCAAAGCCGTCGCCGCCCCCAAGATGGAAATCTCACCCGAGACCAAGGACGCCGGCACGGTCGCCAAAGGCCAGGTGATCGACGCCGTCTTCACAGTCAGGAACACCGGAGGCTCCGACCTGATCATTTCCGACGCGCGCCCCTCCTGCGGGTGCACGGTCGCGTCCTTCGACAAGCTCATCAAGCCGGGTCAGGAAGGCAAGATCCAGTCGAGCGTCGACACGAAGAGCTTCTCGGGGCCGATCAGCAAGTCGGTCCTCGTCGTCTCCAACGACCCCGAGAAGCCTCAGATGAACCTGTTCATAAAGGCGCTCGTCAAGCCCTACGTGGACGTGCTGCCCCAGGCGTTCGTCCGGTTTTCGGTCATCAGGGGGGACAACGCGGGCCAGGACGTGATCCTGCTCTCCGAGGAGAAGGGCTTCCGCCCGACGATCGCGGAGACCTCGCAGCCCTACGTGAAGGCGGAGATCCTCCCCGCCGGCGACAAGGACAAGATCGCGGGACGCCCCGGTGACCAGTACAAGATCCGGATCAATGTGACGCCGGACGCGCCCGAGGGGTTGCTCAACGCGCCGATCCGCGTCGCGACCGGCGTCTCGCAGCAGCCGACCATCGAGATCCCGGTCTCCGGAATCGTGCGGCCGCGCGTCTCCGTCACGCCGGTGACGGTCAACTTCGGCAACTTCACGGCGGGCAAGGACCCCATCACCCGCAACATCATCGTCACCAACAACAAGCCGGCCGTGCCCGTGAAGGTCATGCGCGCGGAAGTCAGCGTCCCCGGGTTCATCACCGACGTCGTGCCGACCCAGGACGGCGTTTCCTACACGGTCGTCGTGAAGGCGAGCGAGAAGGTGAAGAAGGGCGCGCTCGACGGAACGGTAAAGCTCTTCACCTCCGACAAGGAGCGCGCGGTGATCGAGATCCCGCTGCGGGGGGAAGTACTCTAAGACGGGAGACGGAAAACGGAAAACGGAAGACGGAAATCGAACGCCCCGCGGAAGCGGGGCGTCTTTTCTAGAAAAAGGGGACAGATTTATTTTCTCAATCTCCTGCTGGAAATAGATCTGTCACCTTTTCAGGGTGAGGGGCCACGTCATCCGACGCGCGTCACGCTCTCGAGCAAATCCTCGTTCCACTCGTACCGCAGCCGCTTCCGACCCTTGTGCGCCTGCTTCTGCAACGCGTAGCCGTAGAGGAGTGGTAGCGCCACGGACGTCTCGACGAACGCCATCTCGTGGGACGCCTTCTTCGACACCTTGCCCCAGGACGTCGCCTCCGACAGCGTCGAGCCGCCCAGGCCGCCCCAGTGCGGCGCGTCGGTCGTGATCTGCAGCGCGTAGCGGTGCCCGCCTGTGTCGATTCCGAAGATGTACGACATCACGATCGAGTCGTTGATGTAGTTCTTCGGCACGCCGCCCGAGACGTACACGGCCGCGGTCGCGGGGCTCTGCACGACGATCTGGGTGAGCTCGTAGTTGTCGCGGATCGACGAGATCGTCATGGGGTTCTTCCCGTTCTTGCGCATCCGGTGGTAGTGCTCGGTCAGACCGATCCCGATCGAGGAATCGTTCAGCGCCGGCACGAACAGGGGAACGCCGTTTCGCGCACAGGCGCCGAGGATCGACCCGCGATCGTTCACGGCGCCCTCCCCGAGGAGCGCGAGGAACGCGCGCGAGGAAAGCGTCTTCCCCGCGAGCGAGTCGGCGAACTGCGACACGGCGAGGTCGGTCTTCCAGTACTTCTCCTCGTCGATGAAGGTGTCGTACAGGCGGTCGATGTAGAGGTCGCGCAGCTCCTTGTCGTCCGCGTCCACGTTGCCGTGGTAGTGGCGGCCGCCGCGCACCTGGTAGAAGTCCTGCGAAATGATGGCGCCGGTCGAAACGACGACGTCGACCATGTTCTGTTCGATGAGGTCGGTGATCACCTGCCGCATTCCGGCGGCGATGAGAGAGCCGGCGAGCCCGAGGAAGATCGTCGGACGATCCTTGTCGCGCAGCATGTCGGCGAAGATCGCGGCGCATTTGCCGAGGGCGCGGGCCTGGAACGAGGCGTCCCGGTAGGAGTCGAGGAGCTCGGCGACGGTGGTCTTCGGACCTACCTTGATCGGCGTCGTCGGGCGGCCGAGGAGCGCGCGCTTCCTCTTGCGGTCGACGCCGATCGCGGCTTCGTGGATGTACTGGCGGGCATCGCGGATTCCTTTGTCGTTCTTCGATCCCATCGGCGCGGCCCTCCCGAAAGAATGCGGTACGCGGCCATCGCCGCCGCGTAGCCGGAGTCGATGTTCACCGCGGTGACTCCGTTGGCGCACGAGTTCAACGCGGCGAGGAGCGAAGCGACGCCGGCGAGAGCGGCGCCGTAACCACGCGAGGTCGGGACCGCGATGAGCGGCCGGCCGACGAGCCCGCCGAGGACCGAAAAGAGCGAAGCTTCCATTCCGGCGACCGCAATGACGACGTCGGCCTTCTCCACCTCTTCGAGTCGGGAGAGGAGTCGGAGGATCCCGGCGACACCGACGTCGGGAACCAGCGTCGAGGTGACGCCGAGGTACTCGAGCGTGCGGCGCGTCTCTTCCGCGGCGACGACGTCCGCCGTTCCGGCCGTGACGACGACGACCGTGCCTTCGAGGCGCGGCATCGGTTTTCCGACGGAAAGGTAGAGCGTCGCGGAACGCTGGTCGTAGTCGGCGCGCCCGGGCAGCGGGAGCACCGACAGCTCGTCCCACTGTGCCGAGAAGAGCCGCGTGACGAGCACGTCGTGCGCACGCGAGAGCTGGCGGCAGATCTCGGCGATCTGAGCCGCCGTCTTCCCCTCGGCGAGAACGACTTCCGGGAATCCGACGCGCCTCAGACGGTCGAAATCGAGCGTGTAGTCCTGCTGATGAGGCATTGATGCGGATGATATGGGACGGTGGCCGGGAAACGGGAAACGGAAAACGGAAAACGACGTACCAGGCCCCGGTTCGTTTCCCGTTTCCCGTTTTCCGTTTCCCGAACGCAACCGGGCTGGTTGAAAGCCAGTACCACTCGGGCGTATCTTCACCGCTCGTTCTTTGATTCCGTTCGGTCGAGGGAAGCGGGTGTAAATCCCGCGCGGCCCCCGCCACTGTCACCGGGGACGTCCCGGGCGAGAAACCACTGGACGCGTGAGATCGGTCACGGTCGCGCGTCCGGGAAGGAGCC
>DASUAD010000361.1:0-2242 GCA_035763965.1 Thermoanaerobaculia bacterium
GTTGACGAAGAGAAGGTTCCGTGCGCCGTCCTCGGCGTCGTACGGAGGATCGGGCATCTGCCCGTAGTAGTCGCCGGTCACGCAGACGAAGAGGTCGAGGTCGCCGTCGCCGTCCACGTCCGCAAAGGCGGCGGACCGCGCATTTGCGGGGGTCCGGATTCCGGACTCGGCGGTCGCGTCGCGAAAGACGCCGCCTCCCGCATTGCGGAAGAGACGCGCGGAGCCGAACGAATTCGTCACGAAGAGATCCGGCATCCCGTCGCCGTCCACATCGCCCGCACCGACGCCGGTCGCGGCGACGCCGTCGTCGGCGGAGCTCGCGAGACCGGCGCGTTCCGTCGCGTCGGTGAAGCATCCCGCGCCGTCGTTCTCCCAGAGGATGGACCGCACGCTGTCGCCGACGAAGAGGTCCTCGTCGCCGTCGCCGTCGTAGTCGAGCACGGCGACGCCGGAGCCCGGCCAGATTCCCGCGATGAGACGGTTCGTGCCGTTTGCCGCAGGCGGGTCGCGCCGCAGCGCGCCGAGGCCGGAATCCTCCGTTGCGTTTCGAAACCGCGGATGGCGCTCGGCCCGCTCCGTCATCACCCGCGTCAGGCGGGCGACGAGCGGCGGACCAATCGTCACGGTGGCCGCCGCGGAGCGTTCGACGCGGATGCCGCTCTTCCGAAAGCCGCCCACCGTGAAGTAGACGACCCCGGACGTCTCTCCGGGCGCTCCCGCCGCGCCGTGAGCGGGGGGGCGAACCTCGTGCGTGATGAAGGCGATCCGCTCCAGGCCATCCCAAGCCCAGTTGCGCAGCATGGTGATCCCCGCCGGATCGCCGGGGCCGGGCTCGCGCCTCTTGAGCGCGCGCTGGACCTGCTCGATTCCGTCGCGCCAGCGCTCGAGCCGGTGCATCCAGGGGATGAACTCA
Source organism: Thermoanaerobaculia bacterium (assembly GCA_035763965.1). Taxonomy (GTDB): domain Bacteria; phylum Acidobacteriota; class Thermoanaerobaculia; order UBA5066; family Gp7-AA6; genus Gp7-AA6. Next base: position 914 of record DASUAD010000361.1, read on the forward strand.
CCGCGGAGGCGGGGCAGGTAGGCGTTGCGGTAGAGCCAGACGCCGGCGCCGAGACAGAGTAAAGCGAGGGTGAGAGCAAGGAAGGAACGTGCTCGCGGTCGCGTTAACATCCTCCTCCCAGACCACGCCAGCCCGGAGAGGTGGGTGAGTGGCTGAAACCAGCGGTTTGCTAAACCGCCGTAGGGCTAATAACCCTACCGCCGGTTCGAATCCGGCCCTCTCCGCCAGACAGAGTAACTAAGGCCGCGCCGGCAGCGTTCGGGTTCCGCGAAATCGCGGTGAGATCACCGGCGGTCGCGCGCCCGGAACGACCTCGACGTCGAAGACGCCCTCGGGCGTCGCGGCGTGCAGCCGGCTTCCGGTGGCGTCGATTACGAGGTCGGTGACTCCGGAGACCGGGAGCCCCAGCCCGAGCTCCGTCCACGTGTCGCCGCCGTCGGTGCTGCGGAACACGGTGCCGCGCGGAACGAAGAACCCGCCGGGCGAATAGGCGGCGGCGTACATCGTCCGGGGATTCGTCGGATCGATCGCGATCGAGGTGAAGTAGTGCGCCGGAATCGCCGTCCGCGTCCACGAGCGCCCGCCGTCGACGCTTCGGTGGACGCCTCCGCACGTCAAGCGGGACGACTCGAGCCGGCCCGATGCCGCGAATACGGCTCCCTCCGAAGCATGGACCACCAGCGCGAGGGTCGGAAGGCACGTCAGTCCCGCGTTGATCGCCGACCAGTGGTCTCCCGCGTCGGTGCTCAGGAACACGCCCCCGTCCCCGCCGGCGTAGATCTTGTTCGGATCGACGGGATCGATGGCGATGGTCGATATCGCAGAAGCAGCGAGACCGTCGCGGGTGCTCGTCCAGGTCGCACCGAAGTCGAGGCTCTTCTGGATCTCAGCCGCGCACGAGGGGAGGTGAGCAGGAATTCTGAAGCAGTAGCTCGACGCGGCATACAGCGTCCCCGGGCGATCCGGTCGAACCACCAGATCGAAGATGGGCCCGCGGAGCGAAGCGACGTGGTTCCAGTTCTGGCCTCCGTCCTCGCTGCGATACACCGCCGAAACAAGCTGCCCGTAGTTCGCCGCGGCGTACACGCGGTCCGGGTCGGCGGGATCGGCTGCGAAGTCGGAGATCGACCAATAGAGTGGGACCTCTCCGATCGGCGTCCACCCCATGACTCCGTCGAAACCCCGATACCCGACGCCCTGTCCGTTCGCGAAGGAACCCGCAAAAACCACGTCCGAGTCCGCGGCGAGCGCCGTGATCGGGCCCGGCGGTCCCGCAGTCGTCCAGACGTTCTCGCCGGCGGAGAGTGTCGCCGAACACGCGAAAAAGGA
>DASUAD010000362.1:0-6388 GCA_035763965.1 Thermoanaerobaculia bacterium
ATCCTTCCACGATCGAGTCGACGTTCAGCTCCTGCGCGATCTGGGGAAGCAGCTTCTTCGTTCCCTTGTACTGCATGACGGAAGTTCGCGAGATCACGCGAAGGTTCTCGATCTTCGCCAGGTTGGCAATCAGCTCCTCCGTCATCCCATCTACGAAGTACTCCTGGGCGGGATCGCCAGAGAGGTTCTGGAGCGGCAGAACGGCAACCGAGTGAACCCGTCCGCCCCTGACCGGCACGCCGCGCGCGACGAGAAGGAGAATCGCAGCCAGGACGACTACGGTTCCCAGGATGCCAATCGTTACGGACCGTCTTCTGCTGAAAGCGACAGGTCCAGGCGGCGCGGAGACCGGCGCCCCCGCGAGAATCGCCTTCAGCGCGAACGCCAGATCCTGCGCTGTCTGAAAGCGCTGGGCCGGCCGCTTCTCCAGACAGTGTCGAATCACTCCCGCGAGATCCGGCGGCATCGGCGTACCCGATCGCGTCGGATCCGCCGGCTCGTCGCGAAGAATCGCGGCGAGAGTCTCCGCGCCGGTCCCTCCCGAAAAAGGACGGGATCCGGTCACCATCTCGTAGAGAATGCAACCCAGCGAGAAGATGTCCGACCGGGCATCCGCAGGCAGCCCGCTCACCTGCTCGGGCGCCATGTAGCCGACCGTGCCCATGAGCGCGCCGGGTTCGGTTTCCAGGGTCTGAGTTTGCTGCGGCCGGTGCGCCGCCGGATCGACCAACCGCTCGCGCCGCGCCAGGCCGAAGTCGAGGATCTTGGGACGCCCGCTGCCCGTCAGAAAGACGTTCTCGGGCTTCAAGTCGCGGTGGACGATTCCCCGCGAGTGGGCCGCCGCCAGCCCGTCGGCGATCTCTGTGCACAGCTCTGCCGCCTCTCTCCACGAGGTCCGCGCCCGCAGAAGGCGCGTCCGGAGACTCTCGCCTTGCAGAAGCTCGGTGACCGTGTAGGCAACGGCCCCCTCGCACCCGAAATCGAGAATCGTCAGGACGTTCGGGTGCGAAAGCGCCGCGAGAGCCTTCGCCTCCCGCTCGAATCGAGACAGCGCCGACGGATCCTCCGCCAGACGCTCGGGCAGCACCTTGATGGCGACTTCCCGATCCAGCCGAGTGTCGAGCGCCCGGTAAACCTCCCCCATCCCGCCCGCGCCGAGCGGCGCCAGCACCTCGTAGGGTCCCAGCCGAGCGCCTGCCCGCAAGCCCATGGGTTTCCGGGGATTCTATCTGCCGGGGCCCCTTCGAGGACGTTCCCCGCCTTCCTCGAACGGACTCGCGGAGGCTGTGGAACCGGTCTGGTGCAGGACCCGGAAGATCATCGAAGCGGGTCCGATCGTGATGAGGTCCTCGTCGACGAGCCTCGCCGGAGACCGGATTCTCTTGCCTCGCAGGCGCGTGCCGTTCTTGCTGCCGAGATCCTCGAGCGTGGCCCCCGTCTCGTCGATGACGATGCGAGCGTGGCGACGCGACACGAGAGCATCGTCGATCCAGAGCGCCGCGGCGTCGTCGCGTCCGATCACGTTCTCTCCGGGACGAAGAGCGATCTCGCGATCCGCCCAGATGAGGCGGAAGGCCGGAGCCTGGGGTCGTACGCTCTCTCCCGCGGTCTGCGCGCGAAAGGCGTAGCCGAACCTCGGAACCGTCCGAATGATTCGGGGCTCGTGGGCGTCATCGCCCAGGGACTCACGCAGTTCAGCGACCAGATTCGGGAGGTTGGCGTCCGAGACGAACGTGTTCGGCCAGAGGAGACTGTGAAGCTCGTCTTTCGAAATCGCTCTCGGACGTCTCTCGATCAGAGCTGCAAGGAGCGTAAACGCCTTCGGCGAGATGTGTACCGGCTTTCCGTCCCGGAAGACCTCGCGGGTGTCCGGGTCGAACACGCAGTCACCGAATTGGAGGCGCATAGAACTGGTCGGCCCCTCTCGATCTTAGCAACCCCGCCGGCACTTATCGAAATACGAGCGAAGCCTTAGCGCCCTCCTGAGACTTCTCCGCCGCCTTTGATCGATCGTGCCAGGAAAGGAGGTTCAGTCATGAACGGTAGCCGGCAAAGGGTATCAATGAGGTGGAAGTGGGCTTTCGCATTTCTCATCGTAACGCTCGGCGTCATCGCCTACGTCGGGGACGCGTTCGCGACACCCGTGTCGGGGGTGACCAGCACCCTCTTCGCAGTGGGACAGCTGGGCGAGATCGACGCGATGACTCTCTCGAGCGACTGGCAGGTACGGATCGACACCAAGGGTCAAACTGATTTCCACGTCCTGGAGAACAGGATTGCGCCCGGCGGCACATTCGGCTGGCATTCGCACCCCGGGCCGAGCCTGGTGATCGTCAAGAGCGGCACTCTGACCCTCTACAGCGGAGATGATCCGACCTGCACACCGCAGGTCATCGAGGCCGGGTCGGGATTCGTCGACGAGGGTGGCGACGTACACCTCGTCCGAAACGAAGGCAGCGTTGAGACCGTCGTGTATGTGACGTCATTCACGCCGGTAGGCGCGACAAGGCGGATCGACGAGCCGAGCCCCGGAAACTGCTCGTTCTGAGGAATCGAAGGACTTCAATCGAACGGGCCGCTTCCGAAGGGGGCGGCCCGACTGTTTCTAACGAATCAGTCGCGCGAGCAGTGGAGTGAACGCGGCGAGTCCCGCAGCCGTCCGGACCGCGTGGAGGCGCCCCATCGCTGCAGGGAGCGCGGCTGCCTCCTCCGACGAAGCATCAAGAGACGGATCGAGCAGTCTCTTGTTCGTGGGCAGAATCACGAGCAGCGTGAAACGAGCCCAGGCGCAGACCGCCAAAAGAACATCGCCTCGCGATTCGCCGCGTGGGAACTTCCGGGGGCCGTCCGGCGATAGGATTCTCCGCTGATCCTATGGCCGTTTCCGCGCGCACGCGGCTTGGCCCGTACGAGCTGCTGGGCTTGCTCGGGGCCGGCGGGATGGGAGAAGTTTACCGGGCCAGGGACACGCGGCTTCAGCGCGAGGTCGCGGTCAAGGTCCTCCCAGCCAGGCTGTCTTCAGACCCGGCGCGCCTGGACCGCTTCGAGAGAGAAGCACGCTCTGCCTCCGCTTTGAACCACCCCAACATCGTGACCATCTACGAAGTCGGTCGGGTGGATTCCACCCATTACATCGTCATGGAGCTCGTGGATGGAAGGTCGTTGCGCGAGTCGCTCTATGCCGGTCCTCTTCCTCTGCGCAAGCTCCTCTCGATCGCAACGCAAGTTGCCGACGGTCTCGCCAAGGCTCATGCGTCGGGCATCGTTCATCGGGATCTCAAACCCGAAAACGTCATGGTCACCGGCGACGGCTTCGTCAAGATCCTCGATTTCGGTCTGGCGAAGCTGACGCGTCCCGCTTCGGACCGAGGAGAGCCGGAGCAAATTCCGACGATTGCTGGCGGGACGGAGCCCGGTCTCTTGATGGGCACCGTGGGCTACATGTCGCCAGAACAGGCAGCCGGGCAACCGGCGGATTTCCGATCCGATCAGTTCTCCCTCGGCTCGATTCTTTACGAGATGATGACGGGCAAACGGGCATTCGAGCGGCCGAGCAGGCCGGAAACACTCGCGGCGATCATTCGGGAGAATCCGGAACCCATCGACGCGATCAACCCCAACACGCCCGTTCCGCTGCGCTGGATCATCGAGCGCTGCCTCGCCAAGGAACCGCGGGACCGCTATGCAGCGACGGAGGACCTCGCGCGAGATCTCGCGACGCTACGCGAGCACGTCTCGCATTTCTCGAACGGGGCGAGGGCCCTGATCGAGGCTCCGAGGCGCCGCCCGGGATGGAGAGCGATCGGTCTGACGGCAGCGCTTCTGGGAACGCTCGTCGGAGGTTATTTCCTCGGCGGTCGTGTCGAGCGGACGGGCGCCTCATCGCCGACCTTCCGGCAGTTGACGTTTCGCAACGCCGGCATCTCCTCGGCGCGGTTTGCGCCGGACGGGCAGACGGTGGTGTACGCCGCGCAGTGGGAGGGCAAGCCCCCCGAGCTCTTCACCGCGCGCATCGATAGCCCCGAGACGCGTTCGCTCGGCCTCTCGGGGGCGGAGATCCTCTCGATCTCCTCCTCCGGCCAGATGGCGCTTCTGCTCGCGCCGCGGTTCGTCCTTCGATTTCGGCCCGCGCACTTGGCCGTTCTGCACAACCTGCGTTTCTCCCGAGGGATGCTCGCCGAGGCGCCGCTCGCCGGGGGCGCGCCGCGGGAGCTTCTCGAGGACGTGTACTCCGCGGCCTGGAGTCCGGACGGCAAATCGCTCGCCGTCACGCGCTTTGTCGGAGGCAAGAACCGGGTCGAATTCCCCGCCGGCAGGGTGCTCTACGAAAGCAGTTCGCTTTGGTATCCCCGTGTCTCGATATCGCCGTCGGGTGATCGGATTGCGTTCGTGTCCTCGCTCAATCTGTACGTCGGTGAGCCCGGCGGCCGGGTCCGCGATCTCCGCGAGCGAGCGCTGGAGGTCGCGTGGTTTCGCCCGACGAACGAGATCTGGTTCAACTCCGTCGCGGGCGGGGCGACCGAGCTTTTCGCCGTCGTCCCGGGCCTCCGGAAGAGGCGTGTAACGACGCTGCCGGGAGACTTCGTGCTCCACGACATCTCCGCGGAGGGTCGTGTGCTCCTCGGGCGCATCTCCGAGAGCTCCGAGATCTTCGGGGACTTTCCGGGCGAGGCTCGCCCACGGAATCTCTCCCACCTCGACGGGTCCGTGGCCACGGATCTCGCTCCGAACGGCGACACCCTCCTCTTTAGCGAAATGGGACAGGGCGGCCAGTCCGTGTATCTGCGGCGGACCGACGGTTCGCCGCCAAAACGGCTGGGCGACGGCTACGCGTGGGCGATCTCGCCGGACGGTAAGTTCGTGCTCTCCCACGCCCCGGACCTTCAGCTGCTCCTCCTTCCGACCGGGCCTGGCCAGCCAAGACTCATCGATACGCCCGGACTCCGCCCGGCGGGACAGAGGGGGTTCTTTCCGGACGGACGAACGATCTGGTTCATGGCAGAGGGTCCCGGACGCGAACGGGGTGTCTGGGCGCAAGATCTTGACGGCGGGAAGCCCCGCCCGCTCACGCCTCCGGGCGTCGTCATGCCGATGCTTTCGGGCGACGGACACTTTCTTTGCGCGCACCGTCAGGCCGATGGCGACTGGAATCTCTATCCAACGGAGACAACGGAAACTCACAAGGTCGTCGGCCTTCTTGCCGGTGAAGCGCCGATTCATTGGACTGCGGAGGGAAGGCTCCTGTATGTCCGCGGAGCGGACGTGCCTCGAGCGGGCGAGCCGGCAATCACCACGCGCATCTACCGCCTCGATCCGCGTACCGGACGCCGAGAACTTTGGAAGGAGATACCGCCCATCACTCCGTCGGCGGCCGGAGCCATCGGAAAGATCCTCTTCTCGGCGGACGGAAAGACCTGCGTCTACACCCACCACCGGTACTCCTCCGAGCTCTTCCTGGTCGAGGGTTTGAAGTGAATGCCCCGGCGCCTGCCGCGATATGGCGCGGTCGAGCGGCGCTCGCGATCCTGCTCCTTGCGGATCTTCCGGCGATCGGGCCGGTCATCCACGCCCAGTCCCTTCCAACCTCCACGCTCACCGGGAGGGTCACCGACGAGGACGGCGCGCGGCTGCCCGGGATCACGATCCGCCTCGAATCGGAGAGCCTTCAAGGAGTGCGTGAAATCTCAACCTCGGCGACCGGCGACTTCCTCGCCGCACTCCTGCCGACAGGCGAATACACCGTGACCTTCCAGGCGGACGGGATGCAAACGGTCTCACGTTCAGTCACACTCCGCGCCGCGAGCACGGTCCGACTCGACCAGCAGATGCGGCTGGCCGCAGTCTCCGAGTCGGTGGAAGTTGCGGCCGAGGCCGGATCCGCCGCAGCCCTCACGGCGCCGGAGATCGAGGCCAACCACAAGAAACAGGTCATCGACCGCCTGCCCGTGGACCGGAGTCTCCGGTCGGTCGTGTTGCTCGCACCGGGGGTAACGGAGAACGGTCCCCAGGGGACCGTGGGAACCACCAACGATCGCAAAGCGCTGTTGATCTCCGGAGCGCTTTCCTATTCGAACCTGTTCCTGATCAACGGCGTCGTCGTGAACGAAAACCTGCGCGGTCAGGCGCGCAACGTGTTCATCGAGGACGCGATCCAAGAGACAAAAGTCTCGACCGGCAACATCTCCGCCAAGTACGGCCGCTTCACGGGGGGAGTGGTCAACGCGATAACACGGTCGGGAGGAAACGACCTCCACGGTTCTTTCCGGGTGACGTTCCACAACGACCGCTGGACGGCCAACAACCCGTTCGACCGCGCCCTGGGTCTCGACAACCGCGTGGATCACGTCACCGAAATCTACGAGGAGACGCTCGGCGGGCCAGCCTGGAA
>DASUAD010000363.1:0-2119 GCA_035763965.1 Thermoanaerobaculia bacterium
CGAGCCGCGAGTCCGTGCCGTGAGCACACGAAAATCCACGAGCAGGGAAGAGCTGAGACTCCAGGAAGCCCAGGACCGCACGGCGCACTGGAAGCGGTGGGGACCCTACCTGGCCGAGCGCCAGTGGGGCACCGTCCGCGAGGACTACAGTCCAAACGGCACGGTCTGGGACTCCTTCCCTCACGACCACGCCCGGTCGCGGGCGTACCGGTGGGGCGAGGACGGGATCGCGGGGATCACCGACAACCATGGACGGCTCTGCCTGGCCTTCGCGCTCTGGAACGGTCGCGATCCGATTCTGAAGGAGCGCCTCTTCGGGCTCAGCGGCGCCGAGGGCAATCACGGCGAGGACGTGAAGGAGTACTACTTCTACCTCGACTCGACACCGACGCACTCCTACATGAAGCACCTCTACAAGTACCCGCAGGCGGCGTTTCCCTACGCCGTCCTGGTCGAGGAGAACCGGCGACGCGACGGCCGGGCGCCGGAGTTCGAGCTGATCGACACCGGAGTCTTCGACGACGACCGCTATTTCGACGTCGTCGTCGAGTACGCGAAAGCGGCGCCCGACGACGTTCTCGTTCGCGTCACCGCGACGAATCGCGGGCCCGAGACCGCGGAGCTCCACCTGCTGCCGACCCTCTGGTACCGGAACACCTGGTCGTGGGATACCGCAGGACCCGAGCGGCCCACGCTGGGCCGCGGCGAGGGGGGGCGTCACGCGGTGATCGAGGCGGAGCACCCGTCACTCGGCCCGCGCTGGCTCTATTGCGAGGGAACGCCGGAGCTGCTCTTCACCGAAAACGATACGAACTTCGAGCGCCTCTATGGGTCGCCGAACGCCACGCCGTACGTGAAGGACTCGATCAACGACTACGTGGTCGGGGGGAAGCGGGACGCTGTCAATCCCGAGCAGCGCGGGACGAAGGCCGCCGCGCACTATCACCAGACGCTCGGGCCCGGGCAGCGCGTTGTCATGCGGCTCCGGCTCGCCAATACGCCGCTCCCGGCCGGGCCGTTCGGCGAGGACTTCGACGTCGTCTGCGCCCAGCGCATCCGGGAGGCGGACGAGTTCTACGACACGGTCGTTCCCAGGCGACTGTCGGACGACGCGAAGAACGTCATGCGGCAGGCGTTCGCGGGGCTCCTCTGGTCCAAGCAGTTCTATCACTACTACGTCCGGCGCTGGCTCGAGGGCGACCCGGCCGGCCCGCCTCCGCCCGCGGCGAGGCGATACGGGCGGAATCGCGAGTGGCGGCACCTCTACAACGAAGACGTGATCTCGATGCCGGACAAGTGGGAATACCCATGGTACGCGGCGTGGGACCTCGCCTTCCACATGATCCCGTTCGCGCTCATCGACCCCGACTTCGCCAAGGCGCAGCTCGTTCTGTTCCTGCGCGAGTGGTACATGCACCCGAACGGCCAGATCCCCGCCTACGAGTGGGCGCTGGGAGACGTGAACCCGCCCGTGCACGCGTGGGCGGCGCTGCGTGTGTACCGGATCGAGCGGCGCCTGCGCGGCAAGGGCGACCGTGAGTTCCTCGAGAAGATCTTCCACAAGCTCTTGCTGAACTTCACCTGGTGGGTGAACCGGAAGGACGCCGAGGGCAAGAACGTCTTCCAGGGCGGGTTCCTCGGCCTGGACAACATCGGCGTCTTCGACCGGTCGGCGCCGCTGCCGACCGGAGGCCACATCGAGCAGTCGGACGGCACCTCCTGGATGGGGATGTACTGCCTCAACATGCTGGCGATCGCGCTCGAGCTGGCCAAGCAGGACCCGGCGTACGAGGACGTCGCCTCGAAGTTCTTCGAGCACTTCGTCTACATCGCCCACGCGACCCGGCATCTCGGCGAGGAGGGTATCAACCTCTGGGACGACGCCGACGGCTTCTACTACGACGTGCTCCACAGCGACGGGACGCCCTACCCGCTGAAGGTGCGCTCGATGGTGGGACTCGTGCCGCTGTTCGCGGTCGAGACGCTCGAGCCGGAGATCGTCGACCGCCTGCCGGGCTTCAAGCGCCGGATGCAGTGGTTCATCGACAACCACCCGGAGTTTCGCGAGCACGTCGAGATGGTCTCGAAGCCGGGCGTGGGGACGCGGCGGCTCCTGGCG
>DASUAD010000364.1:0-5394 GCA_035763965.1 Thermoanaerobaculia bacterium
GGCACACATATCGCACTCTCCGATCATCGCTGCGACGCGAAACGCAGCGGGAAAGGAAGGAGGTCGGAGAGATGCAATCGAGCGCGAACTGGTGGAAGAAGACGCTCGCGGCCGGCCTGATGAGCTCGGCGCTCTTCGCGGGCACCGCCCTCGGAGCAGACAACCGGGCCGAGAACCGGATGCAGACGCAGAAAGTGACGGCCAGCCGCCGCGCGGCAAGCGAGGGTCCGCGGCTCGTCAACTTCAAGACCGAGCAGACCGACTCGTGGCTGTGCCTGTACGTGAGTCCGTTCTTCTGCTCGGCGATTCCGAACGTGGCCGAGACGCCGCAACCCGGCACGACGACGACGACACCGCCTCGCGGCCGCCGCTAGAGTTCCCACGATCCGGACTCCCGCGCGACGGGATTCTCGATCGGAGGAAGTCGAAGAAGAAAAGCCCCTCGAAAGAGGGGCTTTTCTCTCGGGGTCACGTCTCCACTTGCCACATTCCTCCCCAGAGTGTCAGATGAGGACGTGACCCCGAAGGTGGATTCCGCTGGACTCGCCTCGGCGCTGCGCAAGGCCGTCCGCGGAGAGGTCCGCTTCGACGCGGGCAGCCGCGCGCTCTACGCGAGCGACTCGTCCAACTACCGGCAGGTTCCGATCGGCGTGGTCGTTCCCCGGGATCGCGACGACGTCCTCGAAGCGCTCGCGGTCTGCCGGAGCTTCGGCGCACCGATCCTCGGTCGCGGGGCGGGGACCAGCCTCGCCGGGCAATGCTGCAACGTCGCGGTCGTGCTCGACACGTCGAAGTACTTCAATCACATCCTCGAGATCGACCCCGACGCGAAGACGGCGCGCGTCGAACCGGGCGTCGTCCTGGATGATTTGCGCGACGCGGCCGAACGGCACGGCCTGACGTTCGGACCCGATCCGGCGACCCATGCCTACTGCACCCTGGGGGGGATGATCGGCAACAACTCCTGCGGCGTGCACTCGGTGATGGCGGGCAAGACCGACGACAACGTCCTCGAGCTCGACGTCGTCGCGGGAGATGGGACGCGGCTCACCGTCGGCCCCACGTCGGACGAGGAACTCCGCTCGATCCTGGCCGGGGGCAGGCGGCGCGCGGAGATCTACGCGAAGCTGCGCGCGCTCGCCGACCGTTACGCCCCGCTCATCCGCTCGCGCTATCCGGAGATTCCCCGCCGCGTCTCCGGGTACAACCTGCCGTACCTGCTGCCGGAGAACGGGTTCGACCTCGCGCGGGCTCTCGTCGGCTCGGAGGGGACCTGTGCGTTCCTTCTCGAGGCAAAGGTACGGCTCGTGTGGAGCCCTCCGGCGCGCGTGCTCGTCGTCCTCGGGTACTCCGACGTCTACGCCGCCGCCGACGCCGTCCCGGAGATCCTGGAGCACCGGCCGATCGGGCTCGAGGGCTTCGACGACGGGTTGATCTCCGATATGGAGAAGATCGGTCTCTTTCCGGAGAACCTCCGGCTCCTCCCCGAGGGACGCGGGTGGCTGCTGGTCGAGATGGGCGCCGCGGCGCCGGCCGAAGCCCTTGCGTCGGCCGAGCGGCTGGTCGCGTCGGTCGGTTCACGCGGCGGCGCCGTGTCCGCGCGGATCTTCGACCGCCGGGAGGAAGCCGCGCGCGTGTGGCAGGTCCGGCAGGCCGCGCTCGGCGCGACCGCGCACCCTCCCGGATCGCCGCTCACGTGGGAAGGCTGGGAGGACGCCGCCGTCGCGCCGGAGAGGCTCGCCTCCTACCTGCGCGGCCTCCGCGCGCTCCTCGACCGCTATGGCTACGGCGGAGACCTCTACGGGCACTTCGGCCAGGGATGCGTGCACACGCGGACGGATTTCGATCTCGTAACGGCGGAGGGGATCGCGAAGTTCCGCGCCTTCCTCTACGAAGCGGCGGATCTGGTCATCGCCCACGGCGGCTCGATCTCCGGCGAGCACGGCGACGGACAGTCGCGCGCGGAGCTGCTTCCGAAGATGTTCGGTCCCGAGCTCGTCCAGGCGTTCCGGGAGTTCAAGGCGATCTGGGACCCCGACGGACTCATGAACCCGGGCAAGCTCGTGGACCCGTACCGCGCCGACGAGAACCTGCGGCACACTGCCAGGCGGCTGCACGCGCTGTCCGACCCCGCATTCGCGTACGCGAAAGATGCCGGCGACTTCCCGCGCGCGCTCCAGCGCTGCGTCGGGGTCGGAGAGTGCCGCCGGGCCAAGGGCGGCGTCATGTGCCCGAGCTTCCGGGTCACGCGCGAGGAGAAGCACACGACCCGCGGCCGCGCGAGGCTCCTGGACGAGATGATGCGCGGCGAGGTTCTCGAGGGCGGATGGAGGGAAGACGCGGTTCGCGAGGCGCTCGACCTGTGTCTCGCGTGCAAGGGCTGCAAGTCCGATTGCCCGGTCGGAGTCGACGTCGCGGCATGGAAGGCGGAGTTCCTCCATCGCTACTACCGCGGCCGCCTTCGGCCCGCGGCCGCGTACTCGCTGGGACTCGTCCACCGCTGGGCCCGCGTCGCATCGGCGGCGCCGGCGGTGGCGAACCTCGTGACGCGGTCTCCCGGGCTGGCGACGATCGCGAAAGCGCTCGGCGGTATCGCCCCCGAGAGAAGCCTGCCGCGCTTCGCTTCGGAGACGTTCCGAAGGTGGTTCGAGCGGCGCCGCCGGCGCACGCGGGCAGGCGAATCGCAGCGCGGCCGTCCGGTGCTCCTCTTCCCCGACACGTTCACGAATTTCTTCTCTCCCGGGATCGGACGCGCCGCGGTGGACGTCCTGGAGGGCGCCGGCTTCGACGTCGAGATGCCGGAAGGTCGCGCCTGCTGCGGTCGTCCGCTCTTCGACTGGGGGATGCTCGACGCGGCGCGGCGGCTTCTCGCGAACGTGCTCGACTCGGTCTCGCCGGCGATCGCGCGCGGCATTCCCGTCGTCGTCCTCGAGCCGAGCTGCGCCGCGGTATTCAAGGACGAGCTTCCCGAGCTCTTCCCCGGCGACGAGCGGGCCGCGCGTCTCGCCGCGTGCACGCGCCTGCTCGCCGATCTTCTCGAGACCGAGGCGCCGGACTGGTCTCCTCCGACTCTCCCCCGTCGCGCACTCGTCCAGTTCCACTGCCACCAGCGTGCGGTCTTCGGGGTCGAAGCCGACCGGCGTCTCCTCTCGCGGCTCGCGGTCGAGACCGGCGTTCCGGACTCGGGATGCTGCGGAATGGCGGGCGCCTTCGGGTTCGAGAAATCCCGCTACGAGGTCTCGATGGCGATCGGCGAACAGGTCCTGCTGCCCGAAGTGCGCAAGGCCGCGCCCGAAACGCTCCTCGTCGCCGACGGGTTCAGCTGCCGCGAGCAGATCGCGCAGGGAACCGGCCGCCGCGCGCTCCACCTCGCCGAGGTGATCCGCCGCGCGATGGAAGGCTCTCGGCAGTCCTAGAGAAGCGGTCCGAGACGACGCGCCAGAGAGTCTCCGATGCGGTGGAAGGACGTCCGCCGCCAGGACGAGTCGATCTCCCGCGAAGAAGCGAGATCCTTTTCGAACGCAGCTTCGAGCGCGCGGCCGACGTCGTCGTCGAGGATCAGGAAGTTGCACTCGGCGTTGAAGTGGAACGACCGAAAGTCGAGATTGCTCGATCCGACGAGCGAGACGAAGCCGTCCGCCACGGCCGTCTTGGCGTGGAGAATCGCGGGCTGGTACTCGAAGATTCGGACTCCGACCGCGCGGAGCGACTCGTACCACCCGTGGCCCGCGTGCCGGACGATCGGCACGTCGGTCGGTCCGGGCAGAAGGAGACGGACGTCCACGCCGCGGCGGGCGGCGGCGGCCAGGGCGGCGATGGCCCTCCTCCGGGGCGCGAAGTACGAGTTCGTGATCCAGACGCGCTCGCGCGCCGCCGCGACGATGGCCGCGAGAACGGAGGCGGTCTCCCCGTGCCCCCGGCCCGGCCGGGAGTCGAGCACGAGGACCCGCGCCGGCGCGTCCGCGGGAACGGCGAGCGGCTGCAGCTCGAGATCGCTCCCGCCGGCCAGGTGCCACGCCTCGGAGAACACGATGGCCATCTCCCATGCGGCCGGTCCTTCGACCCGGGCATGGGTATCGCGCCACGCGCGGCCCGAGCTCCCCTCCGCCCCGACGCAGTACTCGTCGGCAACGTTCATCCCGCCCGTGAAGGCGATCCGGCGATCGATGACCAGGATCTTCCGGTGATCGCGAAATGGCTGAAGGAAGAGGTGCGGGAAGATCGGGTTGAAGATGCGGACCTCGATGCCCCGCCGGCGCATTTCCTGCCAGTAAGCCCGCCGCGTCGAGAATGATCCCCAGGCGTCGGCGAGCGCGCGGACGGCGACGCCCCGCGCAGCGGCCCGGCCGAGCGCATCCAGCATCATCCGTCCGGTCGCGTCGTCCTTCCAGATGTACGACTCGGCCAGGACCTCCTCGCGGGCAGCCTCGACGGCCTCGACCATGGACCCGAACGCCTCGGCTCCTTCGAAGAAGACGACCACGCGATTTGCGCCGGTGAGCGGCGCCTGATCGATCCGGGACAGCAACACGGACAAGGCGGGATCGCGAAGACCTCCGGCAAGCTCGCCCGCGAGGGCGCCCACTCTCCCCGGGGTGAGCTCGTGAGGCAGCCGGCGGCCCGCGATCGGGCGGAGTCGCGGCCGCCAGCGCCTCCAATGCCGCTTTGCCTTGTCCCGACTCACGGCATATAGACTACCGACCGCGCTCGATGCAGATCTTCCATCGCAGCACGAACTTCCTCTCTCGCGTCTCGATCTTCGGGGCGGTCTTTTTCATCGGGATCCTCCTGTGGCTGTTCTACGACCTCGAAGCCTCCCCCTACACGACCCAGCAGACGACGGCGCGGGAACAGCCGGTTCAGTTCTCCCACGCCCACCACGTCGGCGCGATCGGGATCGACTGCCGCTACTGCCACACGTCGGTCGAGAAGGCGGCTTTCGCCGGAATCCCGCCCACGAAGACGTGCATGAACTGCCACTCGCAGATCTGGGCCCAGAGCCCGTACCTCGAGCCGGTGCGCGAGAGCTTTCGGACGGACAAACCCCTCGAGTGGACGCGTGTCAACGACCTGCCGGACTTCGTCTATTTCGACCACTCGATCCACGTGAACAAGGGGGTCGGCTGTGAGACCTGCCATGGGCGGGTCGACGAGATGCCGCTCATGTACCAGGCGGAGTCGCTCCAGATGCGGTGGTGCCTCGATTGCCACCGGCATCCGGAGAACTTCCTGCGCCCGAAGGACCAGGTCTTCACGATGGGGTGGCAGCCCCCCATCGAGCAGGCGGTCCTGGGGGAGCGTTTGAAGCGCGAGTACCAGATCCGGGGACGCGCGGTGCTCGAGAGCTGCTCGACGTGTCACAGATGAAGAGCCTCCCGGTTCATCCCGAAGCGC
>DASUAD010000365.1:0-2573 GCA_035763965.1 Thermoanaerobaculia bacterium
CACGTCGGAGAACGTGCCGTCGCCGTTGTTGCGGAAGAGGATGTTCCGCTCGAAGTTCGTGACGAAGACGTCCGTGAGGCCGTCGTTGTCGTAGTCGGCGGCGATGGCGCCCATCCCGTAGCCGTCGTCGCGGAGCTTCGCTTTCTCCGTCACGTCCGTGAAAGTGCCGTTCCCGTTGTTGCGAAACAGCCGGTCCTGAGCGCTCGTCTCCCGTCTACCGTCTCCCGTCTTCCGACTCGGCGCGAACAACCCGGACTGCACCACGTAGAGGTCCATCCATCCGTCGTTGTCGTAGTCGAGCCACGCGACGCCCGAGCCCATCGTCTCGGGAAGCTGGTGCGCCGGAGTCGCGCCGCGCACGTGCTGGAATCGAAGCCCCACCGATGACGCGACGTCCGTGAAGACGACGGGACAGCCGGAGTCCTTCGCGGACACGGCGCCGAGGCCGGTCCGCGCCGACGCGAAGACGAAGAGCGCCACCACGACGGTTCTCACTTCTTTTCCAGCCTCTCACGCTCGCGGTCGAGCGCGTAACGCAGCGCCGGGTTCTCCGGCGCGAGAGAGCGCGCGCGCTCGAGGGCCCGCACCGCCTCGGCATGACGTCCGAGCGCCGAGAGCGCCTGGGACGCTCCGCGCAGCGCCTCGACGTCGTCGGGATGGCGGTTGAACTGCGCGAGCGCTTCTTCGAACCGTCTTTCCTTGAGCTTCGTCCAACCGAGGTTCAACTCCGCCTGGCGCGATCCCGCGCGAAAACGCCGCTCCTGCTCGTTCTGAAAGGCCTTGCGGTAGTGCGCGACGTGCTCCGCCGCTTCCTCGCGGCGCCCCGAGCGGGCGAGGAGCGTCCCGAGGAGATAGTGCCCGAGCGATCCCTCCGGGTCGAGCTCCAGCGCGCGGCGGTACGCGGCCTCGGCGCGGGCAATCTCCCGGGACGCCTCGAGCGCCCGGCCCAGGTCGAGGAGAACCTCCGCCGAGGTGGGATCGAGCTCCGAGGCGCGCGAGAGTTCCGTGACGGCCGCCGCCGGCTGACCCTGGAAGATGAGGAGCCTTCCCAGCCGATGTCGGATCGCCGCCTTCTGCGGGGCCTTCGCGGCCGCCTCGGAGAGGCGGGCGGCCGCGAGGTCGAGCTGACCGGTCTCCCAGAGCGCGCTTCCCAGGTAGTAGAGGACATCGGCATTGTCGAAACCGCCGCGCCGTGCCGCCTCGAGCTGTTCGGAGGCCTGGCCGTACTTGCCCTGCGCGGCGAGGTTGGCGCCGTAGTGGGCTTTCAGTTTCAGGTTGTCGGGCGCGCGGCGGATCACCGCCTCCATCTGGGAGTTCCCGCGGTCGAGCTCGCGGATGTGCCAGAGGAACTCCGCGAACTCGACCCGCAACGGCAGGTTCCCCGGCGCCGCGGCGATCGCGCGCTCGTAGGCCTCCGCGGCCCGCGGGTCCTCGACCTCCGCGTACTTCGCCGCGAGCTCCGCGAGTCCCGCCGCGTCAGACGGCCACTCCCGGGCAGCCGGCGCGGCCGTCGCCGCAAGCAGGTACAGCGGGAGCGCCAGGATCGAGAGGTTCAACGCGGCTCGACGACGGTCAGCGTTCCGTTGGCGGGAGTGTCGCGCAGGACGGCGCTCTTCTTCCCGGGCGGCCCGGAAGGCGGCTGGCACTTCGGGCACCCGTACGTCGAACGCGCCGCGTCTCCCTGGCGACGCATCCGGATTCCCGCGCCGCAGCGGCGGCACGGCTCGCCCGAGCGCCGCCTCCCGGAGAGACCCGCTCGCGTGAGCGCGGGCAGCGGCGACTCGAACGACGTGATCCGCTTGCCGGCAAGAATTCGATCGAGAGCCCGCGCGGCGCGAAAGATCGTGTCTCCCTCAGGCATCGACGGTTTCCTTCCCGGCGACTTCGGACGCCGGACTCCGGGCTCCGGGCTCCCGTTCTTCGCGAGGAGGCATTCGCTTCAAGAACCCCCGGCTTCCCGCGAGGAATCCGGCTTCCCGCAGGTCCGTGGCCAGAGGCGATCGCGAGGGGTCTTCGCCGTCGACTTTCGCGACGAGGAGAGCGCGGCGGCGTCCGCTCTCGACGATGCCCGCGAGCGCTCCGGCGATCGCGGCCGTGGCCTCGCCGCGTTCGGGCTCGGACTCCGGCAGAAAAGTCAGCAGGTTGCGCTCGGCGCGCGAGAGCCACGCGACGAGATGCCCGTCGCGCAGGATCACCTGCGCGCCGGCGGTGCGCTGCGGCCGGGCGCCCTCCCGCTCCGGCCACGGGACCGCCGCGCCGTACGGGCTCGCGGGGTCGGTCGCGGCGAGGACGACCGTCCGCGATTCCTCGCGCGGCGGCTCCTCCCGCACGCTTCGGAGCCGGTCGTCCGCTCCCGGAATCGCGAACTGTGCCGC
The DNA here is from genome assembly GCA_035763965.1 of Thermoanaerobaculia bacterium. GTDB lineage: Bacteria > Acidobacteriota > Thermoanaerobaculia > UBA5066 > Gp7-AA6 > Gp7-AA6. The sequence goes on from DASUAD010000365.1 coordinate 2,376, forward strand.
GCCGAGCCCGGCCACGAAATATCCGCGGCGCGCGCGCCCCGCTTGCTCCATCGCCTTCGCGATCGGATACACCGCCGAAAAGCCGCCGGGCGTCTCCTCCGCGTGGACGGCTTCGCGCGTGAGCACGCCGTGCCGTTCGAGGAGCGACGCCGTCAGGGCCGCGCGGCGTTCGGTGTCCGTCGGAGCAAGGGGGTTCGG
>DASUAD010000366.1:0-5031 GCA_035763965.1 Thermoanaerobaculia bacterium
GTTCTGGTCGAGGAAGGGAACGGAGTCGGGCTGGCCATGGATCAACAGCTTCCAATCGTCACAATCGCACATCGGGTCTTTCCAGAGCTTCCGGATCGTTCGGGGATTGTTCTCCCACATCTCCTTCAAAGAGGTCGGGTAACGGCCGAAGCGGCGCTGGAAGAGCGCGATTGCCCGCGCGTACTGCTTGCCGCGGAAGAGCAGCTCCTCCTCTCTCTCGCGCCGCATGATCGTTCCGATCGACGGACCGATGGCCGCGATCAGGATGGTCAGGATGGCGATGAAGATGACGACCGCAACCATGGTGTAGCCGCGTTCGGGAAACGGGAAACGGGAAACGGGAAACGACGGGTTTCGTCGTCCGACCGGCCGGGTGCTCAACCGTTTTCCCTTTTCCGTTTTCCGTTTCCCGGCTCCATCACCAATCCTTGTACAACGTGCCGTCGAGTGCCTTCCCGGTGGAGCCGCTGTGGACGTCGACGACGCCGGGAGTCAAGGTATCTTCGGGAGTCGCCTCTCCCTCGGCGGCAGCCTCGATCTCCTCGTAGTCCACCACCCAGGTATCGCGGGATTTCGTCATCGGGTCCGGGGGGATCTGGCGCAGGTATCCCTCCGACACCAGGGTCTGAAGATCCGGCGGGTAGTACCCCTTGTCGCCGTGGAACTGGTCGATCGTGCTGCGGAAAGTGAAGAGGTTCTCCCGCAGCGCCGCCTCGCGGGCCCTCTGCGGGGAATCGCGCAGCGCCGGGACCGCCACCGCCGCCAGGATCCCGATGATCGTCATGACGACGAGGAGCTCGAGGAGGGTGAAGCCCGCCTCGGGAGACGGTAGAGGGTAGAGGGTAGACGGAGCCCGAGGATCTCCACTCGCTGGCCTCGTCTTCCGTCTTCCGTCTCCCGTCTTCCGTCTCATCACCAGTCCTTGTAGTACGTCCCGTCGATCGCCCGGCCCGTGGACAGCGAGTACACGTCGTACACGTTCTGTCCGCCCCAGGCGAACGAGTCCTTCTCGTCCTGGAACGAGCGGTAGCCCCAATCCGCCTTCTTGGTCATCGGATCGACCGGGATCCGCCGGAGGAACTTCATCTTCTTGTTGACCTGGCCGATGAGATCGACGCCGTCGACGAGGATCTCGAGTTCGGGGGGATAGCCCTCCGTTTCGAGTCCGGCGAGCGGGATCACGCCGGCCTCCGAGTACTGCTTGTACTTGTCGATCGCGTTGCGCATGAGACGCAGCTGATAGCGCAGCTCCAGCTCGTTCTGGCGCTTCACGGTGTACCGGGTGACGGGGATGGCCATCGCCGCCAGGATCGTGATCATCGCCGCCACGATGGCCATTTCGACCATCGTGAAGCCCGAGTCCCGCCGGGAGACGGGAGACGGAAGACGGCAGACGAGGCGAGTCATCGGGAGCGGACCTCCACGGCGGCGTCGGTGGCGGTGACGATCCCGGAGCCGCCCGACGGCGTCTCGAACGAGAGTCTCGTGCGGCCGGTACCTACCCCCTGCAGCGTGATTTCGGCCACGGGGCGCGTTCCGGAAAGACTGACGCCGCCCCGCAGCTCGAGCACGACCCGGCCGCCCGAGACGCTGGCGTCGCCCGCGCCGAAACCCGAGAGGATCGGGCGAACCGAGAGGACGGCGACCACCGCCGGGTCGAACTGGATCCCGAGCGTCGTGGCCTGCGAGGAGTCACCGCCGGTCGCGCGCACGAGAACCGACCTGACCTCTCCAGGCGCGAGCGCGAGAGCCGGCGGATCGAAGTCGAACAGGACCGCCTTCGAACCTGCCGCCGTCGCGGCGGGATCCGTTCCCGGCGCCGCGCCTTCCAGGCTCTCGGGGACCGCCCCCGGAGTCGGGACCGGCTGCGGCGGGATCGCGTCACGCGGGTTGGGCGTCGGGCGGAACGGGTCCGTCGGCAAGCCGCCCGGAACGAGGATCTGCGGCGCCGGGGTGACGGTGCGCTGTGGAGGCGGAACGCCCCGCGGAATCACTGCGGGGGGCTGGCGGCTCCCGAAGTCGAACGGCCCCTGCGTGGCGGGAGACTCGACCCTCGGGCTGCCCTGGAACGAGATGTTCGAATCGGTGCCGACGTAGACCGGCTCCAAGTCCTCGGCCGTGACGTCGGGAATCCGGATGATGTGGGGCGTCAGCGTCAGCACCAGATCCGTGGCGGTGTCGGTCGTCGCCTTTTTCGAGAAGAGCCGGCCGAGGATCGGGATGTCCCCCAGGAACGGGACGGAATTCGTCGTGTTGCTCTTGTCGGTCCGGAAGAGACCGGCGAGAAAGTTCGTCTCCCCGTCCTTCAACCGGATGCTCGATGCGATCGTCCGCGTGCCGATGATGGGCTGTCTCTGTCCACTCACGACCTCGACGAAGCCGTTCAGGTTCGACACCTCGATCGTGAGCTTCAGCGTCACTTCCTTGTTGTGGTGGACACGGGGCTCGACCTCGATCTTGATCCCGACGTCCTGGTACTGGAAGGACGTCACTGGCACGAGGCTGCCGCCGATCGTGTTGCTGGTGTTGAACTGAGTCGTCGGGATCGGCACCCGGTCGCCGATGACGAGCTGTGCCTTCTGCCCCTCGGAGATTCGCAGCTGCGGTTTGGCGAGAAGCTCCGCGTCCGTGTTGTTCTTGATGAACGAGTAGCTGACCGAGGGCAGCGTGAAGCCGAAAGAGCGAATCGAGATGTCTTTGAGCTGGTCCCACGTGAAGGTGCCTTCGGGGGCGTTGGCGCCGAAGTTGGTCTTCCCGCCGGTGGGCGACTCCAGGATTGCCTTCGTCTCGTAGGCCGTGAGCAGCAGTCCCAGGTCCTGGGTCTTGGACGTGTTGATCTGCAGCAGCTCCACGTCCACGACGACCTCCGCGAGCTGCTTGTCGTTCTGTTCCACGATCCGCTCGGCGATCGCGACCTTGTCCGCCGTGTCACGCAGGGTGATCGAGTTCTCCCCCTTGTTGACGGAGATTCGCGTCGTCTGGAGGAGCGACCGGAGGGCATTGGCGACCTCGGTCACGTCGGCGTTCGACAGGAAGAACGTGCGGATGACGAGGTCCTCGTAGGTCTTGCGGTTCGCCGGGGTGTCGGCGGCGATCAGGATTGTCCGGTCGTCGATCACTTTGTAGAAGTGGTTCTCCTGGCGCATCAGTGTCTCGAGCGCCCGCTGGAACTCCATGTTGGTGAGGACGATCGAAACGTTGTCGTCCTTCAGCTGCGGATCGAAGATCACGTTGATCCCGGCCGCGTCGGCGAGCGCCTTGTAGATCTGCTTGATCGGTTTGGGCTGAGGAAAGTTCAGGTTGATCGGCCGGTCGCTCGCCGGTTCCAGGATCGGCGGCCGCGCCCGCGAGCCCCGGGCCTGCCGCTTCAGCGTCTCGATCCGGCTCTCGCCGGCGCGATCGGCGGCGACTTTCGCCGCCTCGTCGCGGGCTTTGCGCAGCTCGGTCTCCGCGTACTGGTTGGTCGGGTCGAGCAAAACGGCCTGGTCGAGCTCGACTACCGCGAGCTCCGGCCGGCCGGAGGCCCGGTACATTTTCCCCTTCTCGAAGTGAAACTGCGACGCCCGGATCTTCGCCCTCGCGAGCGCCATGCGGTAGGAGTGGTTGTTCGGCTCGAGATCCGCGGCGCGCGCGTACCTGAGCACCGCGAGGTCCCAGTGCTCGACCGCTTCCTCCTGCCGTGCGTCCCGGAACGCGCGGGAGCCGGCGCAGCCGACGAGAGCGGTCAGCGTCAGGAACAGGGCGGCATTCAAGCAGGTTCGTTTTGTCATCGCGATACGGACCTTTCTCGTTCCGGGAAACGGAAAACGGAAAAGGGAAAACGGACCGGAGCCCGGAGCCCTCCCGTTTCCCGTTTCCCGTTTTTCCGTTTTCCGGCTCATTGGGTAATGGGCAACCTTCTCGTCTCCGTCCAGGGACCGACGAAGCCGACGTCGATCGACTCGTAGCCGACTTTCTTCACGATCCAGCGCCCGAGCACGACCTCGCCGGCGCGGGCATTGATCAGTTCCTCACCGTTGGCGAGAACCGCGATCGGGCGTTCCTTCGGACCGAAGATCCCGATGAGCCGGAACGGCGGCTCGGGAGGGGTCGGCGTCGGCGTCGGAAGCGGCGGCGGCAGCGGTCCGACGAAATCGACGTGTCCGGGGCCGGGTGGCGGCGGAGGCGCGGGCGTCGGAGGAGGCGGGGGCGGCTTTGTCGGCTCCCGCGGGTCGAAGAGGTCGCGGATGGCCGCATCGCCGCCGGCGGCGCGCAGACGCGGCTCGAGGTCCCGGGCCGTCAGAGGCGGGATTTCGTCGGGACCGGGGGTCGCGACCCGGCGTCGGCCGGAGCGCGCCGCGCGAGGCTCCGTGTCCTCCGCACCCGAGGCGACGACCGTCGCCGGACTCCCGGCCGGCTTTTCCCGCGAGCTCCAGCGCACGACGAAGAAGATGAGCAGAAGGGCGAGCACCCCGAAGAGCACCGCCTGCCGGCGGGTTCCGACGAACGAGGCCTTCATCGCTCGACGGTCCTCTCGACGCGGTTCACCGTCTTCCGCGCCGGGGACGCGGGAACGGGAGGGGGCGAAAGAGCCGGCCGGTCTTCGTTTGAGAAGTACGTCGCGAGCCGGAGGTGGACCTGAACCTCGCCGGGCGTGTCGGTGTTCCGGGAAAGCGAGACTTCCCGGACGACGATCCAGCGGGGGTTCGCTTCGAAAGCCGCGAGCAGCCGCTTGAATCGCGGGTAGTCGCTCGCGAAGCTGAAGTCGATCGTCATCTGAGAAAGCGGAAGCGTGGCGACCGCGGTCGTCGCGTATCCGATCGACGTCGGCGCGACGCCCGCTTTCTTCATGACGGCGTGGATCTCCTGGACGAGCGGCGCGAGGGTCGCCCGCCGGGATCCGACCCGGCGGCCGTAAAACTCGTCGATCACCGACGAGACCTGCGCGAGACGATCCCGTTCGGCCGCGAGCTTCTTCGCCTCCGCCTCGATCGCCTCGACCTCTTTCGTCAGAGCAGCCCGGCGACCTTCCAGCGCCTGCTGGCGGCTCGC
>DASUAD010000367.1:0-9849 GCA_035763965.1 Thermoanaerobaculia bacterium
TTCGTCGTTTCCAACAACGCGCTCGTGCGCCTGGGGATTGGATTCGCAGGGCCGGTGTGCGGCGTCGCCGATGCCTTCGCAACGGTCTCCCCGGAGAACCCCCAGCAGATCAGCGGGAACTCGTTCCAGTTCGCGGCGATGGTGACTCCGTCGAGCGGAGTCGCCGCGACGATCACCCTGAACGGAACGTTCGATTCGCCGACCTCGTCCACGGGGAACGGGTCCGTCCGGCTCACGACGTCCGCCCCGATGCCGAGCTGCAGCACGACGATCCCGATCAGCTTCACCGCGATCCGGAACTAGCGTTCTTCGGCCCCGGCCGCCGCTTCGGGACGGCGGCCGGGACGCGTCTCGTCCTGCGGTCAATCCGACGACCGGAGCGCGCGGGCCCGATCCGGGCTAGGTGGCGGCGGGCGCGACGGGCTGGACGTCCACGGTCAGCTCCGCGACGACGTCGCGATGAAGACGAACGTGAACGAGGTGAGACCCGAGCCGCTTGATCGGCTCGGCGAGCTCGATGCGGCGGCGGTCGACCTCGATTCCCCTCGCGGCGAGCGCATCGGCGATGTCGGCAGGAGTGACCGAGCCGTACAGGACGTCTCCCTCCCCCGCCTTCTTCGTCACCGTGACGGTCTGCCCTTCCACGCGCCGGGCGACGTCCTCGGCGACGTTCTTCTCGTGGAGGGATTTTTCGTCGTACTTCTTCTTCTCCTCCGAGAGGCGACGCAGGTTGGCGGTGGTCGCTTCCCACGCGAGTCCCTGCGGCAGGAGGTAGTTGCGCGCGAACCCCGGCTTCACCGTCACGGTGTCGCCGCGGTGTCCGACTCCACGGACGTCGTCGGTCAGAATGACTTTCATCGTTTTTCGATCGCTCCCGCGCCTCTGCGGCGAAAATCCACGTACCAGTCGAACAACCCCAGCAGCGCCACGCCGACGTTCATCGGGAAGTAGGCGACCAGGGTGTAAAGACCGACGCGGAGTAACCAGAACCGGAACCACTTCCGGGCGAAGTGGCAGATGATAGAGAGGCCCGCCACGAAATACAAGGCAGCGAGCGGCAGCAGAACGCTCCCTGCCATCGGCCGGAAAGAGGGGGCGAGAAAGACCGATCCCGCCCCCGCCGCCACGAAGAGAGGGGCCACGGCTGCCGGAACGCGGAGGCTCTCGAAGCGGGCCGCCTCCGCCGAGGGGGCCGGCCTCGCGAGACGCGTGCCCGTGTAGAACGAGATCGCTGCCGAAAAGACCCACAGGAGACCGAGGAGTCCGGCCCAGTAGCGGCGGCTGAACTCGCGGGCTGTCTCCAGGGTGGCGCGGACCTGCACGACGGCGTCGGAGTCCATCCCCGAGCGGGCATACGACTCGAGCGCCGCCGGAATCATCCGGTCGAACTCCTTCGCGATCTCTTCGCCGACGGGGCGCCCCGAGGCGGCCGCGCCCCCGAGCAGGAGACCCGTGAGGACGAGCACGCCCGCGGCGCAGAGAGAGAGGTAGGCGCCCGAGGCGTTCCCCGTCCGCCGCGCGAGACCGGCGAAGGTCGCGGGGAGGGCCGCGGCGCCCGCCGCGAGCGCGCCGCGGCTCCAGCCCCCGGGATCTCCGGCCGCGAGCGACACGCCCGAGACGAACGCTCCCGCGAGAGCCGACGCGATCAGGGCGGTATGAACGCCCCGGCGGTGCGTGAGCCGTACGGTGGGAACGGCAGCGAGAGGCAATCCGAGCGCGCCGACGAGCGGCAGGATCAGAAAGAGCGCGAAGGACAGCGCGGAGAATCCCGCGGCGAAGGCGATCTCGAACGCCGCGCGGTGCGGTTGATCGGCGGCGGCGCTCTGGGCGCTGTGTTCGGCCTCCATCAACAGGGCCGGGACACGGAAAACGGAAAACGGAAAACGAAGGTCAGAGGCTGATCGTCGTTTCCCGTTTCCCGTTTCCCGTTTTCCGGCTAGTCAGTCGCGTAAGGTATGAGCGCGATCGAGCGGGCTCGTTTGATCGCCGTTTGGAGCTTTCGCTGGTGCAATGCGCACGTGCCGGAAATGCGCCGCGGGAGGATCTTGCCGCGCTCCGGGATGAACGACTGCAGGAGCTTCACGTCCTTCCAGTCGACGTATTCGAGCTTCTCCGCGCAGAACTTGCAGACCTTGCGGCGCCGGACGAAGAACTTCTTGCGCCCGCCCGCCTTGCCTTCGCGGCTCGCGGTGGCCGAGCGGGTGCCCCCTCGCGGTGCGGGACTCATGACGGCTCTCCTTTCTCCATGATCGGCGGAGCTTCCGGCGGGACCGACGCAGGCGGCATGGGCGCGGGAGGCCGAGGCGGGCGCTTCGCCGCCTTCTCCCGCTGTCGCGCCGCCGATTTCGCCGCGCGCTTCAACTCGAGATCCGAGCGCACCGCGAGATGGCGGATGACCTGGTCGGAGAGCTTCATCCGCCGCTCGGTCTCCGCGACGACCGCGGGCTCGGCGGAGACCTGGAAGTAGTGGTAGTAGGCCTCCCGCTTGCGCTGGATGGGGAAGGCCAGGCGGCGGCGCCCCCAGGTCTCGTCCTTGACGATCTCGGCGCCCCCGTCGGAAAGAATCTTCCTGTACTCGGCCGCCACTTTCTGGGCGTCCTCGTCGGTCAGGTCGGGCGTGACCAGCGCGACGATGTCGTAGAGCCTCATTCGCTCCTCCTCGTGGATGTCAATCCCGGTCGGTCGGACCGGGAGAGGATGGTTTTCGATTCGCGGTTCTCATGGCGGCATCGGTTCCTTCGGTCAGCCACGCGCGAAGGGCCTCGACCGCCCGATCGATGCTCTCTTCGAAAAGCCGACGCTCGCCGCGGGCGAAGGGCGCGAGCACGTAGTCGCCGAGCTCGTCCTTCTCGCGGGAGTAGTGCTCGCCGCGCACTCCGACACGCAGCCGGGCGAATTCGGTCGTCCCCAGATGCTCGATGATCGACTTCATTCCCTTCTGGCCGCCGGCCGAGCCGCGGGAGCGCATCCGCAGAGCGCCGAGCGGCAGGTCGATGTCGTCGAACACGACGCACAGTTCGTCGGGACCGATGCCATTCTTTTCGCAAAGAGCTCGAACGGCCTCTCCGGAGGCGTTCATGTACGTCTGCGGGAGAGCGAGCATCACGCTCCTTCCCGCAATCGTTCCGCGGCCGACCCGGGACTTGCCTTCGCGCGATCGGATCCGAATGCCTTCCTCGGCCGCCAGCTTCTCGACCACCTGAAATCCCGCGTTGTGGCGGGTATCCTCGTAGCGGTCGCCCGGGTTGCCGAGACCGACGATTGCGCGCAGGCGTTATTTCTCCTTCTTCTCTTCTCCCTCTTCCTCGGCGACAGCCTTGCCCTTGCGCAGCACCTCGGGCTCGGCCGGTTCCGCCGCCACCTCGACCGCCTCCGCCGCCGCCGCGGGCACTTCCTCGTGGGTCGGGTGCGCGATGTGGAGGACGACCTTCTCGGGATCGTCGACGACCTCGACGCCCTCGGGCACCGGGACGTCCGAGACACGGAGTGCCTCCCCGATCGCGAGCTCCGTCACGTCGAGGGGAAGGTGCTCCGGGATGTTGCCCGGCAGGCATTCGATCTCGATTTCGCGGCTCACGAAGTCGAGAATTCCCCCCTCCGTCTTGACGCCTTTCGCGACCCCGATGACCTCGATCGGGACGCGCACTCGAATCTTCGTGTCCATGAGAACCCGGACGAAGTCGAGGTGCACGGTTTTCCGCGAGAGCGGATCTCTCTGGAGGTCCTTGATCATCGCGTGGCGGGTCTGGTCGGAGCCGTGGAGCTTGAGAAGAAAGATCGCGTTTTCGCCCGCCCCGCTGCGGAAGGCGTCGGACAGGTCCCGCGCTTTGACGGTGATCGGCACGGTGTCTTTTCCGGCGCCGTAGACCACGGCCGGGATCCTGCCGTCCGCCCGTGTCCGGCGGGCCGAGTTCTTTCCCCTGGTCTCCCGCCTTTCGACGGTGAGCTCGATCGTCTTCATAAGATTCCTCTCGCGGAAGGCTGGTCAGCGAACGGGCCGGGCACCGCCCCCCGAGTCAAAAACGCGACATTCTACACAAAAAGCGAGGAAACGGAAGCGCCCTTGTGGATCCGCTGGATCGCCTCGCCGAGGAGGGGGGCGACGGAGAGCGTACGGATCTTCCGGCAGTGCTTCATGGTTCCGTCGAGCGGGATCGTGTTCGTCACGAAGAGCGTCTCGAGCTTCGAGGCCTCGATCCGCTCGCGCGCCGGTCCCGAAAAGACCGGGTGCACCGCGGCCGCGAACGTCCGGCGGGCGCCCTGCTGGCGCAGCGCCTCCTCGGCCTGAATGAGAGTGCCGGCAGTGTCGATGATGTCGTCGAGGATGAGAACGTTCCTGCCTTCGACCTCGCCGACGACGTTCAAGACCTCGGTCTCGTTCGGTCCCCCGCGCCGCTTGTCGATGATGGCGAGGGACGCACCGAGCCGTTTGCCGATCGCTCGCGCGCGGGCGACGCCGCCGACGTCGGGCGACACGATCACGAGGTCCTCGATCCCCATCTCGCGGATGGCGTCGAGCAGCACGGGGGCAGCGAACAGGTGATCCACCGGGATGTTGAAGAATCCCTGGATCTGCAGGGTGTGCAGGTCCATCGTGAGGATGCGGTCGGCGCCCGAGGCGGTCAGGAGGTCCGCCATGAGCTTCGCGGCGATCGGCACCCGGGGCTTGTCTTTCTTGTCCTGACGCGCGTAGCCGAAGTACGGCATCACGGCCGTGATCCGCGAAGCGGAGGACCGCCGGAACGCATCGAGCAGGATGAGCAGCTCCATCACGTGGTCGTTGACGGGAGAGCAAGTCGGCTGAACGACGAACACGTCGGCGCCGCGCACGTTCTCGTCGATCTGGCAGTAATTCTCGCCGTCGGAAAAGTTGAAGAGCGTGACCTGCCCCGGCTCGATCCCGAGGTAGTCGCAGATCTCGCGGGCGAGCGCGGGGTGCGCGCGCCCCGAGAAGATCTTCAGGTCACCGTAGGAAAAGTTCGGGGTCAAGCGGCGGGAATTCTAACGGATGGAGTCGGATCGTTCGCGGCGGGAGAAGTCTCCCGAGGAACGAGGAAAGAGGCCCGGGATCTCGCGAACGCGACGCCCTCACCCCAGCCCCTCTCCCGGAGGGAGAGGGAGTACTTGTGCCGGCGTGTTCGCTTCGCGCACGCCGGGATCTAGCAATGGCTGGGGCGGGAGGACTCGAACCTCCATTGCCGGCTCCAAAGGCCGGTGCCTTACCAGTTTGGCGACGCCCCAACGCCACCCGATTGTAGCGTCGGGGCATCGGGGTTCGTCAGCTTGCGACGTTCTCCGCGGGTGTTTCCGATTCCGGCTCCGATCCTTCCTCGAGGCGTTGGGGCGGAGTCTCCGCCCGGACCCGTTCGTACTCCGACAGGATGCGACGCTCCATGCGCTCGCGCGTCTCGCGGTTCAACGGGTGAGCGATGTCCTTGAACTCTCCGTTCTTCTTGCGCTTCGACGGCATCGAAACGAAGACGCCATTGGGCCCCTGAATGACCTTGAGATCCGACACCAGAAAACAGTCATCGAGGACGATGGATACGTACGCCTTGAGCCTCTCTTCCTCTACGGGAAAGACCTTGACTTGAGTGATCTCCATTGGAAACCTCCCGAAGATTCGGTGCGGAGTCGGTACTCTTCGCGCGACAGGGTCCGACAGCGATGGAGACGAGCCTCCGGATGCCGGGCGGCGAGCCCGGCTTCACCCGCGGCGGAAACGCCCTTCAGAACGATCGCCGAACCCGAGCCGGTGATCGCGGCCTCCGACGCAAACGGACGCACGGATTCGATCAGGACACTCATCTCCGGTCTCATCTGTAGCACGGCCAATGCCAGATCGTTCGCCCCGAAGAAGGCCTCGGAACTGTCGACCTCCAGAGGGCTTGCGAGCCGCTGATCGCCCGCGGGGGGCGCGATCCGGGACCACGTCTCGTAGGCCTCGCGCGTCGAGATGGAGAACGGCGGCACCAGCAGGAGAAGACCGACACTCTCCGAATCGGGAAGGGGCGCGACGATTTCTCCCCGACCCGAGACCTCGGCCTCGCCACCGACGAGGAAGAAGGGCACGTCGCTTCCGATCGTCCCGGCGATGCGCGCGAGATCCCCGTCGGGAAGTTCCGCGTCCCAGAGCCGGCTGAGAAGCGCGAGAGTGCGCGCGGCGTCGGAGCTGCCACCGCCGAGCCCGGCCCCGACGGGGATCCTCTTCGTCAGGAGAATGCGCGCGTCGGCGGTCCGACCGAGCCGCGCCGCCATTGCCCGGGCCGCCCGGACGACGAGGTTCGACTCGCCGCCGGGTACGTGAAGACCCACGCAGAAGAGCTCGAGACTGCCGCGTCCCGGGGCGACCGCGATCGAGTCGGCGAGGTCGATCGAGACGATCCGCGACCGGATTTCGTGGTAGCCGTCCGACCGCAGCTTCCCGACACGCAGCTCCCGGTTGATCTTTGCCGGGGCCTCGGCCGAAAACCCGGATTCCAGACGCAAGGTTCAGGGTTGGGGAGCGGCGGCTTCGGCCGGCTCTCTCGCGACGAGCGTGAGCTGAAGCGTCTTCCCGGAGCGCCGGTCCTCGATCCGGATCTTCTCGGGCCACGGGTCGAGGCGGCCCGAGTAGGTCGCCACGAGCTCCGCCTCCGGCCGCTCGATCCGGAGCCGCTCCACGCGCGCCTTTCCCACGTCGAGGACGACCTCGACCGGGTCGTGGCCGGTGAAGCGGAGGAGACTCTCGCCCTCCCGCGCGCCCTCGACCCGCGCGGGGCTCCTCCACACTCCGGCGAGCACGGCGCGGAGCTCCTCCGGTTCGAGCGGTATCGGTCTCGCCCCCTTCGCTTCGAGAACGCCCGACGAGTAGCGCGCGATCGGGGACCCGAACGGGCCCGTCAGCGTCGCTTCGAGACGGTCGGGCCCCGCTTCGACCGCGAGCATGCCGGGAACCTTGACCAGGCCTTCGGACATGCGGGCGTCATAGAGGAGGCGCGCCGGTCCGAGCGAGTCGGCCCGCTCGAGCGCGGTCTCCCACGCGTCGAGCGCGCGGCGGGAGTCTTCGATTCCCGCCGGGCCGAACGCCGGCCCGCGCGACGCACAGGCAACGCTCGCGCCCGCGACGAGCACGATCAGAATCCACGGACGCGGGCTAGCTTTTTCGCGCAAACCGGGCGAGCTTCTGGCGGACCTTGTCGGGTTCCTCGTGCTTGAGCTCGAGGGCCTTTTCCCAGTGCGCGATGGCGCGCGCGACGTCCCCCTGCCGCTCGGAGAGGTCTCCGAGGTGCTCCTCGATCGTCGGATCATCCGGCTCCCGCTGCTTCGCCTCGGCGAGATAGGTCTCCGCTTTCTCGAGCCGTCCGAGGCGGAAATACACCCAGCCGAGAGAATCGAGATACGCGCCGTTGCGCGGCTCGCGCGCCACCGCCTTCTCGAGGAGCTCGCGCGCCTCCTCGAGACGGATTCCCCGATCGGCCCACATGTATCCGAGGTAGTTCTGAGCAGCCGAGTCGTTCGGCCTTCCCTGGAGGAGTTTCTGGAAAGTCTTTTCCGCCTCTCCGGTCGCACCCGTCCTCTCGAGCGCGGCGCCCAGGCGGAAGAGCGCCTCGCCGCTGTCGGGGAACCGCCTCGATGCTTCCCGGGCGATACGGGCCGCGCTCGCAAAATCCTTCACGCGGGAGTAGATGTCGGCGGCGGCGAGCACGTCTTCGATGTCCTGCGACGCGGCGAGCTTCGCGAGCGATTCCTCGGCCGTCTTTTTCTGGCCGGCTCGGTACTGGAACTCCGCGACGAGACCGGTCCACTCGGACCGATCCGGTTCGGCCGCCGCCGCGGCGCGTGCGACCTCCAGGGCGGCGGCGTAGTCTTCCTTCTCGCGACCGGCAGTCGCGAGGATGCGCAGAGCTCGGGGGTTCACCGTCCCCTGCCGCACCGCCAGCGGAGTCAGGATCTGCTGGGCGCGGGCGTAGTCCTTCTGGAGGAAAGCGACGTACCCGAGCTCGACGTTTGCCGCATCGCGCGCCGGAGTCTTCCGCGGGTCGTCGCCGGCGCGGCGGATCCCTTCCTCCAGGAACGTCTTCGCTTCCGCGAACCGGCGCTCGCGCGCGAGCTCGCCGGTCAGAGCCCGGCGGGTGGTGTCGTCGTCCGGGTCCTCTACGATGAGCATTCGGAGGATCTTTTCGCCTTCGGGCGAGCTGCCCTTCTCGAAGAGCACCTGGGCGAGCAGGCGGCGGATGGCGCGGTTCTCGGGGCGCTTCGCGGCGAGATCCCGTGCCCGCTTCTCGGCCTCGACGAACCGGCCGGCCCGCGCGAGATCGAGCGTGATGCGCTCCGGGATCGCCGGGTTCTCGGGGTCGCGCTTTTCGAGGGTCGCGAGGAGCTCGAGAGCCTGGTCGAGCTGGTCGTCCTCTTCGTAAAGATCGATGAGCGCGGCCGCGGTCTCCCGGTCCTCCGGGTTCTCGTCGAGGATCGCGCGGTAGATCGCCTGGGCCTCTTTCGTCCGGCCGCTCTTCGCCTTCGCCTCCGCCGCGATCCGGGCGAGCGCCGGTTGCGCGCGGGCTTCCCCCGCCCCTTCGAGCACCCGGGCGGCTTCCGCTGCCCGCCCCTTCGCGAGCAGCGCGCGGGCGAGCGGCGCCGCGATGGCCGGGTCGCCCGGCGTGAGCTTCCACGCGGCCTCGAGCTCGACGATCGCTTTCTGAAGGTGCGAGGGATCTCTTTCGGAGGCGGCGAGCTCGAGCGCGCCCAGCAGCCGCCTTCCCTCCACGAAATCGGGATCGAGGCGCACGACTTCCTGCGCCTGCTTCATCGATTCGTCGGGGACGTTCAGGTCGCGCAGCAGTTGGGCGTATTCGAAGCGAACGACCGCATCCTGGGGCAGGAGCTCGATGACCTTCCGATAGAGCTCGAGCGCCTCGCGGTAGCTGCCCTCCGAGATCGCCGAGCGCGCGCGGAGGAACACCTTGCGGCTCTCCCGCAGGTCCTGGGCCGCGAGCGTTCCGCAGAGCAGGACGACCGCCGAAACGGCGGCGACACGCGACTTCACGACCGCCGAAACGCCGGGGATGCGGTGTTCATGCCCGCGGCGAATGTAGCACGCACGAAAGGGAGCGCCGGCGCGACGTTCCCGTCGTCGACCCCCGCAGCGCACCGCCGGGGATCGAGCCCGGAAGTGACGCTCTCTCAGAGATATAATCCAAGACAACGGGACGGTTCAGCCCGGGCCTGTCCCCGCGACAAACTTCCGGAGGGGAAATGATCAAAGCCGACATCGTCGACCTCGTCGTCGATCTCGCCAAGATCCCGCGAGCGAAAGCAGCGACCGCCGTCGAGACGGTGATCGAGTCGATGCGCTCCGCGCTCGGAGCCGGTGATCGGATCGAGCTGCGCGGCTTCGGCGTGTTCCAGGTGAAGCGGCGCAAGCGCGGGATCGGAAGAAACCCCAAGACCGGAGTCGAGGTCACGATCCCTCCCGGGAACACGATTCGATTCAAGCCCGGGAAGGACCTGCGGGATCTGCCCTGACTTTTCCCCCTTTCCCCGGGTGAGGGGGACGGTTACGCGACATTGATATAAGCCTCGCGTGGAATCGGAGAAGGATTCCCAGCCTCCGCCGCCTTTCGACTCTCCCCCCCGCTGGGAGAGTCGTCCTCGGTGGAGGATTCCCGAGCACCCGCTCTTTCACCTCGCACTTCTCGCCGCGACTTTCGTCACGACGACCATCTTCGGAGGCTCCGCTTTTTCCGAAGGAGGACCGCTGCGCGGCGGCCGGTTCTCCGACGGCTTCCCCTTCTCGATCCCGCTGCTCCTGATTCTCGGCATCCACGAGCTCGGTCACTACGTGGTCTGCCGGCGCCACGGAATCTCCGC
>DASUAD010000368.1:0-2554 GCA_035763965.1 Thermoanaerobaculia bacterium
TTCGTCCTCCGCGTTGAACATGTGACCGATCTCGGGAAGCTCCAGATAGACGATCTCGCCGAGTTCCTTCTGGGCGTAGTCGGTGATCCCGATCGTTCCGACGTCTCCATCGATTCGAACCCACTCGTGGCTCCGGGTGTAATGAAGCTCTTTGGGGTTCACCGAGCCTCCTTGTCTCTCTTGTAGAAGGGGGTCGGGACGACGCGCGCTTTCGCGGCGCGTCCACGGATGTCGATCTCGAACTCCGTACCGATCGCCGACGCGGCGGTGGGAACGAGCGCGAGGCCGATTGGCTTGCCGAACGTCGGCGAGTGCGTGCCGGAGGTGACGACGCCGCCACCGTGCGCGGTGCCAACCGGGTACCCGTGCCGCGCGATTCCGCGGTCCACCATCTCGAAACCGACGAGCTTGCGCTGGACGCCCTGTGCCTTCTGGCGCTCGAGCGCGTCGCGTCCGATGAAATCGCCCTTCTTCGTTTTCACGATCCAGCCGAGGTCCGCCTCCAGAGGCGTCACCGTGTCGTCGATGTCGTTTCCGTAGAGAGCCATCTTCGCCTCGAGCCGCAGAGTGTCGCGGGCACCGAGACCGCACGGCAGAATGCCCTCGTCACGACCTTTCTCGAGGAGTCCGCGGAAAGCCGACTCGGCACGGTCGGCCGGCAGATAGATCTCGAACCCGTCCTCGCCGGTGTAGCCGGTTCGGGAGACGATCGCGGCCCCCCCGAACACGGCCGTATCCCGGAAGCTGTAGTAAGGCAGGTCCGACGGATCGGGCTCGGCGACCCGGGACATCAGGGCAGCGGCGCGCGGGCCCTGGACGGAAATGAGCGCCAACCGTTCCGTCGCATCGTCGATCCGGACGTCTCCTCGCGCGTGCGTTCGCGCCCACTCGAAGTCCTTCGGGGTATTCGACGCGTTGACGACGAGCATGTAGGACTCCGGGGCCTTCCGGTAGACGAGCAGGTCGTCGACGAACGTGCCGCGCTCCGTCAGAAATGCCGAGTACTGGCATCGGCCGTCGACGAGACGGGACGCGTCGTTCGAGGTCAGCCACTGAACGCTCGCGAGCGCGTCCGGTCCCGAGAACTCGAGCTCGCCCATGTGCGAGACGTCGAAAATCCCGACCCGCTCGCGCACGGCGCGATGCTCCTCGAGGATCCCGCTGTACTGGACGGGCATCTCCCAGCCGCCGAAGTCGATCAACTTCGCGCCGAGCTCGCGATGAATCTCGTTGAGCGGCGTTCGCTTGAGGGTCGCGGGAGCCTGGGCGGGCACCGACATGTGGGCGAAATCTAGCACAAGCCGGGAGACTGCAACGCAAGACGGAAGACGACGATCTCGTATGATCCGCCCACGTTTCGGGAGGTCTTTCAAATGCCCGTAGTCTTGCTCGTTGCGCTCCTCCAGCTCGGCGCTTTCTCACGTCTCCCGTCTCCCGTCTCCCGTCTTCCGGCCCCGCTCGTATCGACTTTCTCGATCGTCGCCCGCGACCCCGGCAACGGCGACCTCGGCGTGGCGGTTCAGTCCAAGTTCCCCAACGTCCGGGTCGCCGTCCCCTACGCGAAGGCGGGTGTCGGCGCCGTCGCGACGCAGTCGTTCTCGAACTCCGACTTCGGAACGAAGGGGTTGGATCTGTTGGAGCTCGGGGCGACGCCGGAAGAGGTCCTCGCGATCATCGGGCGCGACGATCCGGATCTCCAGGACCGGCAGGTCGGGATCGTGGACGCGAAAGGCCGGTCCGCCACCTTCACCGGGAAGAAGTGCTTCGACTGGGCGGGCGGGCGCACGGGTCCCGGCTACGCCATCCAGGGGAACATCCTCGTCTCCGAGGCGACCGTGGACGCGATGGAGAAGGCCTTCCTCGCGGCGAAGGGAGCGCTCGCCGACCGGTTGCTCGCAGCGATCAAGGCGGGAGCCGAGGCCGGCGGTGACCGGCGCGGCCGGCAGTCCGCCGCGCTCGTCGTCGTTCGAGCGGGCGCATCGTACGACGCGAAGAGCGACCGGTACATCGACGTATCGGTGTACGACGCCAGGGACCCGATCGCCGAGATCTTCCGCCTCTACGAGCTCCAGAAAGTCCACTTCGAGAGGAGTGATCCGAAGGACATCATCCCGATCGGCGGCGCCGATGCCCTCTACCTGCAGAAGCTGCTCGCGAAGAAGGGATTCCACAAGGGGCGGACCGACGGCGTGTGGGACGAGAGCTCGACGAAAGCGCTCGCCGACTACATGGGCTGGGAGAATTACGACGTTCGGATCCGGCAGGACGGGAAGATCGATCGAAAGATCCTGGACCTGATCAAAGCGAAAGAGGGTTCGATGTAGTCCCGGGTTCGCACGTCTTCCGGTTCGATGTAGTCCCGGGTTCGCACGTCTTCCGTCTCCCGTCTACCGTCTTCCGCCCTACGGGCGCGGCGTGACGACGCGAGGCGCCGGGCGCCGCGGCGCAACGCGAAGAGGCGCGCCGCGGAGATCCGGTCCGCAGGACCCGGGTTCGAGGCCCGCCGCCCACCGAATCCCGCCCGCGAGGTGCGCGACGAAGAGAGGTTCGGTGT
>DASUAD010000369.1:0-11108 GCA_035763965.1 Thermoanaerobaculia bacterium
CGCGATGCAGGGGCAGCGCACGGAATGCACGACCGGATACGCGGTCAAGCGGAACGGTCCGACGCGGACGCGCTTTCCCGGCTCGAGAACGACCCGCTCGCCGACCGGGAACTTCTCCGTCAGGGCGTGCGTGATCTCGGAGGCGTAGACCGGCGCCGAAGTTCCTTCCTCCAGGCCCCAGGCGTGGTCCGGGTGGGCATGCGAAACGAAGATCGCGTCGGGGCGGATCTTCTTCAGCAGCCCCTTCCGGTTCTCACCGAAGTCGCACAGAAGGCGGAAGCCGTCCGACTCGATCGTGAAAGCCGAGTGCCCCGCGTGAGCCCGCGAAGATTCCTCGACGTAACCCTTCGTTCCGTAGAAGTGGAGCTTCATCCGGAAAGTCTATGATCCGGCCCTACGGTCGGCGATTCCGAGCTTGGCAACTTCGAGACCAGAGATTGCTCTGCGTCTCCGAACACGACTGCGACGTGGCGTGGGGAGCTATCGTCGAAGAGGGGAATGGGAGAAGATTGAGCCGGAGCCTTCCGGCTAGTTCGGCTGCGAGATGCTAATCGGGATCTTCGGTGGTCGCTCGTTGGAGAGCGTGACGACGTAGCTGAAGCTCGGCTGATCGACGGTTACGATCGCGTAGGTCGGGTAAAGCATTCCACACGACGAGCTATAGCCGCTCGTATCGTTCTTGAAGCCCGTGTACTGAATGATCGCATTTCCCGGTACCCGAATGCTCCGTGATTCGATCATGCCGTCATCGCAAGATCGCCGAAGCTCGATCGTCGCGTTCGCCGTGCTCGATCCGGCATTGTAGATTCCGACGTTCAAGCGGCTGTCTGCGGTCAGGCCGAGACCGTTCGATCCCAAATCCGTCCCGAGGTGGTACTGGCGATTCCCGGCCGATGTCAGCGAAGCGTAGAGCGGAAACTGCGCCGACCCGAAGATGACGAGACTCGTCGTCGGAAAAGGCGTGCAGAGAGATCCGGATTGAGGAACCTCGATCCGACTGCTGACGAGGACGCCAGCGGGAACGTCGAGCCGATTGACGAATAGATTCGGCTCAGGCGCCGCGGCCGGAGACCAGTCGAGCAGGCCCGAGGCTCCTCCCCCAATCGCGGTGTTCCCGAAAACAGAGACTGAGCGACCGGGCGGCAGCACGAGGTCTCGCGAGTCCCCTCGTATCGATCCATTGCTGACACCGAGAAGCCGCACGTGCTGCTCTTGGGTCGTCGAGTTGTGAAACATCAGGTGGTCCCGCCAGAAGTAGCCCTCGCAGGGCACGTCGGTGGGCCAGGACCCAGCAAGAAAGCGAACGACGTAGATCTCACGAGCTCTGACCGTCGAGGAAGCGAGAACCAGGCACAGGCCTATCAAGGCAATCCGAAGAGAGCGCGTACTGGAGACGGACATAGCGGAACGCCTTAGATTTTCCCGATTCCCGCGCTGAGTCTACTCTTGGGACGAAGAAGTTCGAGCGCCGGCCCGGGCTACCGTTTCTTCCGGCGCGAGCGCTCGATCTCCTCGCGCAGGGCCGCCAGGACCTCGACCTCCACGAGGTCCTTCGGCCGACCGGCCGCGCGCTTCATCTGGATGACATCCTCGAGAGCGGCCACGAATACTCGCACCGGGCCGATGGACATTTCCTTCGCTCCCCGCATCAGGTCGGAATAGCCGTCCGAACCCTTCGGCGTTCCCAGGCAGTCGAGGGATCCGAACCTGGTCGCGAACGTGAAGTGATCGCCTGCTTTCAAAGTCCCGGCGTCGAGGATGAAAGGCAGGTCGGGTGGAGCGCCATGCAATCGGGCGTCGAGCTCCCGGAGCGCAGCCGCGAGCGCTTCCAGGTTCTTGTCGTCTCGTGCGTAGCAGATGTCGAGGTCGTCGGTAATGGAGTTGGAGCCCCAGAGGCGGCCGGCGAACCCGCCGATCAGCACGAAGCGGACCTCGTGTTTCAGGAGAACCTCGAGGGGCGGGATCGGGTCGAACATCTACCGCGGTGGGCCGATCGGAAATTTTTCCACGTTGCGCGCCTCGGCGATCGCGATCCTCGCTCGCTCGGCGGGGGTGAGCTGGAGAAGCTCCCGCAGCACCGTGCGATCGATGCCGACTCCGGCGCGTGGGATCAGCTCGAGCTCGAACCCGCAAACCGAGAGGAGACGATCGAGCGTTTCGAAACGGGGAGACGTCTTGCCGTCCTCGATCAGGGAGATCGTCGTTTGGCTCACCCCGGCCTGGCGACCGAGCTCGCGTTGACTCAACCCGGCCTTCGTCCGCGCACGCCGGAGCGCACTCCCAGCCTCCATTCGGATATTCTAGGTGAATGATTAAACTAAGTAAATCGGATTGATATATTAAGATTAATCAGATCAGATCAGATTTCCCTCAAAGCGGTCGTGATCTGCAGCCTCGCCGCGCGGGCCGCCGGGAAAAACCCGCCGAAGAGGCCCATCGCGAGGGAGAACGCGAGGCCGCTGGCGATCAACGGAGGCGTCAGCCGGAAGTTGAACAGGATCTCGGAGAACGTCCGGAAGTTCATCGTGCCCGTCGGCTTCGTGATCACCAGGTTGAAGAGCACGAACGCGAGCGCCGTCCCCAGGATCCCCCCGATGAAACAGAGGAGGAGCGCCTCGAGGACGAAGGAAAGGAGCACCGAGCGCCGCGAGAAGCCCATCGCGCGGAGAGTCCCGATTTCCCGGATCCTCGCGGAGACCTGCGCGTACATCGTGTTCATCGCGCCGAACGAGGCCCCGATCGCCGTGAAGAGGCCGACGAGAATGGCGAGAACCTTGATGGGCGCGCCGGTGACCATCTGCTCCTCGAAATAGGCCTTCTCGGTCTTCCCGTCGAGCTTCAGGCGCTGGTCCCCCTTGACGGCCGCGATGAAGCGCTGCGCCGACTCCGTGTTCGGCGTCCGCACGTAGACGATGGAGTAGATCGGGCGCTTGCTTTGCGCCTGGAGATCCGCCGCGTCCACCCAGATCTCCGAGTCGTACGCCGAGCCGGAAGCGTCGAAATAGCCGACGACCGTCCACTGATAGCTCCCCTGCTTCAGCGTGTCACCGATCTTCACGTTGCCGATCCGCGTCGGCAGCACCTTCGAGACGACTGCCTCGTTCGTTCCGGGCTGGAACATCCGGCCTTCGACGAGCCGGATCGCCGGCCGCAGCGCCATACCCACGGACGAGGTCCCGCGGACCTGGACGTTGGTGGTCTTCCCGTCGACCCGCGGCACGTTGATGAGCGACAGGATCTCGGGCGAGACGAGCGGCTGTCCCTGCGCGTCGCGCTCGATGCCGGGAAGCGAGCGGATGAGATCGGCCGAGTCGCGCGTGATCACGCTCTGCATCTCGGACTGCGATCCCACGCGCATCGCGATGACGTTCCGGTCCGATGCATTCGTGGACAGAGTCCGCGTCACGCCGCTCGCGAGCGAGAGCACGAAGAGGAACACCGTGACGACGAGGCAGATGACGAAGACCGTCATCCCCGTCGACACCTTCCGGACCATCAGGTTCCTCCAGTTGTATTTCAGCGGAATGGCCATTCGTGCTCCCCCGTTTCCCGTTTCCCGCCCGTTTAGACCACCTGCCTCAGCCCGTCGACGATCCTGACCTGCGAGGACCGGATCGCGGGAATGAACCCGGCGAGGATCCCGATGCCGACGGACACGAGGAAAGCGCCGAGGAAGACTCCGCCGGTCACCTTGAAGTTGATCAGAAACACCGAGAGCGACGTCTTGGAGCCGCCGGCGACGATCGCCGGAATGAGGAGGAACTTCGCGAGCAGAATTCCGACGAGCCCGCCGAGAAGTGACATCAGGACCGATTCGGACAGGATGAACGACAGGATGTGCGAACGGCGGAAGCCGAGCACCCGCATCACGGAGATCTCGGTGACGCGCTCGCGCGCCGACATCGCGACGGTGTTCGCGACGATCAGCGTCACGGCGAACAGGATGATGAGAGAAATCCAGCGGATCAGTCCCTTGACGTTTCCCATCATCTCGAGGAACTGCGCCTGGAACTGCTTCTCGGTGAGCGTCTTCGTCGGAGCGTCGCTGTTCTCGAACGTCTTGTCGATCGCCGCGGCGACCCGGGGAAGGTCTTCGGTCGAGGCCACCTTGAGGTAGTAGATCCCCGTGACCTTGTTCGCCCCGAACCACTGTGCCTGGTTCAGGTATTCGTTGTGGAAGAAGACGTTCGATTCGTCGCCGGCCCGGTAGCTCCCTTTGTAGACGAGATCGAGGCTGATCGGAATGTAGGTGCCCCTGAGGATGATGTGGTCGCCCGGCTTCCAGTGGAACTTGTCCTCGAGGCTCTTGCCTGCGACGAACGAGTTCCGCTCCGCGCGCCAGGCCTTCTCGACCGCGGGATCGATGGTCGCGTCGTCGAAGATCTTGAAGAAGACCTCGGGATCCGCCGAGAGCTGCCCGAACCAGTTCTCGGGCTTCTCGTCCTTGTAGACGCCGCCGAACCAGATCTCGGGGGAGACGGCCACGACCCCCGGGATCTGCTCGATCCGCTGGCGCTGGGAGAGCGGAAGGAAGGAAGCCAGCCCGGTCGCGTGCTGGACGACGAGCCGGTTCGCGCCGCGCCCGCCGGACGGGTCCGCCTCCATCGCGTTCAAGAGCGAAACGAGAACGACGATGAGCACGAGCACCAGCACGATCGACCCGGTCGTCAGGACCATCCGCGTCTTCTTGCGGAAGACGTTTTTCCAGATGAGGCGGAAGTACTTCATCGCCGCCTCTTCATATCCGACGGAGGTGACCCGTCTCGGTCAACTCGTCGGACTCGAGCACGCCCTTGTCGAGGTGGATCATGCGATGCGCGCGGCCCGCCGCTTTCGGGTCGTGCGTGACCATGACGATCGTCTTTCCGAACTCCTCGTTCAGGCGCTTCAGGAGGGTCAGGATCTCCTCCGCCGACTTCGCGTCCAGATCGCCCGTCGGCTCGTCGGCGACGAGAATCGCCGGGTCGGAAACGATCGCCCGCGCGATCGCGACGCGCTGCTCCTGACCGCCCGAGAGCTGCCGCGGATAGTGGTTCATCCGGTCGGTCAGGCCGACGATCGCGAGGGCCGTCTCGACGTGCTTGCGCCGCTCCGCCCGGGAGAGCTTCGTCAGCAGGAGCGGCAGCTCGACGTTCTCGAACGCCGTCAGCACGGGAATCAGGTTGTAGAGCTGGAAGATGAACCCGATCGTCTGCGAGCGCCATTTCGCGAGCTCGGTCTGCGACACGGTCGAGATGTCGACGCCTCCCACGAGCACCCGGCCGCGCGTCGGCTGGTCGATTCCGGCGATCAGGTTCAGGAGCGTCGTCTTCCCGGAGCCCGACGGTCCCATGAGCGCGAGGTACTCCCCCTGCGGCACCCTCAGGTTGACGTCGTTCAATACCGGGATCTCGAGTGCATCCCGGTGGTAAGCCTTCTCGACGTGGTCGAGCGCGATGATGTCGGCCATGTTTCCCCTCCCGGCGCCCCCTCCGGCGCTCATGATCTCTCGCTCTCCTTGACCCGATCCCCGTCGCGGATCTCCCCGGACGAGGAGGAGATCAGGCGCTCCCCTCCCGCCAGGCCCTTCCGAATC
The DNA here is from genome assembly GCA_035763965.1 of Thermoanaerobaculia bacterium. Classification (GTDB taxonomy): domain Bacteria; phylum Acidobacteriota; class Thermoanaerobaculia; order UBA5066; family Gp7-AA6; genus Gp7-AA6. The sequence goes on from DASUAD010000369.1 coordinate 5,576, forward strand.
TCGACCTGTCCGTCCGTCTCCGGACCGGCCTCGACCGGCTGGAATCGCGCACGTCCCTCGACGATCCGGAAGACGCCGGTCTTTCCATCCACGGTGCGCACCGCGGAGGCCGGGACGACGACGCGCGTGCGACCGGTCTTGCCCTGAGTCGGCTGGCTGGTGAACGAAACCCGCGCCGACAGGTCCGGGAGGATCCGGTCGTCGGCGTCGAGAAGAGCGACCTTGACCCGTACCGTCGCCTTCTGCCGGTCCGCCGACGGCACGATCTGGCGGAGATACCCGTGGTACGTCTTGTCCGGCACGGCGTCGAGCGTGATCTCCGCCGGCTGGTTGGGCCCGAGCTTGGAGAGATTCGCCTCGTTGACGTCGGCTCCGACGTAGAGGCTCGAGAACTCGACGAGCGTGACGATCGCGCCCCCCGAGCCGCCTCCCGACGGCGAGGAGCCGAACGGAGACACCGCCTCACCCACGAACGCCCGCTTCGCGGTCACGACTCCCGCAAACGGCGCCCGTATGACCGTGTAGTCGAGAAGCGCCTCGACGTAACGAACGGCGGCGCGCGTCGTCGCCTCGGTTGCGATCGCGGCGTCGAGGGTCGCCTTCGGGGCGAGGCCCTCCTCGTGAAGAGACCGCTGCCGCTCGAGCTCCGCCTTCGCATTCACCCATGCCGCCCGCTTTTCGGCGAGCTGCGCGTCGAGGTCGGTGTGGTCGAGGCGGGCAACGACGTCGCCTTTCTTCACGCGCGTGCCCTCGGTGACGTTCAGCTCCGTGATCCGCGACGTGATCTTCGGGGACAGATCCGCTTTGCGTTCCGCCTCGATGTAGCCCGTCGCGGTCAGCACCGTCGATGCCTGCCCCTCGGTCAGCAGAGACGCCGTCACGACCTCGACGGTCCGCGGCAGGAGCGAACGTCCGGCGAAGAAGTACGCCGCGATCCCGATCGCGACGACGAGGACGGCCATGCCGAGAAGCCAGCCTTTCGGCCCGCGGACCTTCTCGGGCTCCCGCCGGATCCGGAGAGCGGAGAGATCGGGCGCGGGACGGGGGGTCTCCTGGCTCATGTCTCGAAAGCCGCCCATTCTATTCATTCCATGTCTCATACGCGCCGGCTCCGGTCGGGTTGCGGCGCTGACCGGCTCCAGAACACCGTTTGCCGGTGGCAGTTGCGCGGCGCAGATCGTGCAACAATCCCGGGCGTGGGAACGATCTGCCGGACGTTGGCCGCGGCAGCCGCTTCGGTCCTCTTGGGGACGGCCGCGGCGCGCGCGGCGGATTCCGGCATGTACCGGATCGAGTTGAACGGAGACGTCGTTCTCTTCGCGAAAACTCCCCCGGTCCCGCAGGGCACCCGGATCGTATTCGCGCGCTATCCCGACGGAGCGCTCATGAGCCTCAAACGCACGGAGGTGCGGAAGGTCGTCGCCGTGCCCGTGGTGAAGGGGGACCTGCGCAAATTGAAGCCGGGCGAGCTCGTGGTGCTCGGACCGACCGGCGAAGGTGCGTCGTCCCCGACTTCGGCGAGCGGTCCGGGCCAGGCCACGCGGCCCGGCGAGGCTCCCGGGGGGAAGGCGTTGTTCAACCCGGCGCGGGACTACCGTCCCGATTGGGATGCGAGGCAGGTGCCGGGAATGAATCTCGCCTATCCGGCTTCTCCCGGCGACTACCGCGAGGGAGCGACGATGGCGTTTCCCCCCGGCAATGCCGTGCAGAGCGGATCGGGGCAGCCGCCCACGGGCGTTCCGAGCGGCGAGCCGCCCAGGTCTCCGCGGTAGGAGAAGGACCGAACGTCATGCCGGGACGTCTCGTGGTCGCGGCATTCGCGCTCCTCTGCGCGCTCCCGCTCCCCGCGGAAGAAGTCCTCTACCAGATCGACCTCGTTCCCTCGGGCAAATCGATCTCCCGCGGTCTCCCGACGCTCAAGGGAGCGCAGTACGTCTACCACGAGTTTCCCGGCGGCACCCTCGTCAGCGTTCGCAAGTCGAGTGTGAAAGCGATCACGAAGATGTCGCCGAAGGCGGCGGCGGCCGTGAACCCGAGAACGCGACTCGTGCGGATCGGCGACCTCGCGTTCCAGGGCCCCCGATCCGGCGGTTCGGGCGGAGGGAGATCCACGACCATCGATCGCGCTCGCGCCGCGGTGGCGGCCGCGAACGCGGGCACGGCTTCGCGGACGGGGCAGTAGCGGCGAAATCAGCCCCCTCACCCCTGCCCTCTCCCGGAGGGAGAGGGAGTACCTGAGGCGACGCGTTTCGCTTTCGCGACGCGTCGCGACTAGATGTGTATGGAGTGCCCGGAGACCGCCTCCGCGGCCTCGTGGATCGCTTCGGCGAGCGTCGGGTGCGCGTGGACCGTCCGCACCAGCTCTTCGGAGGTCGCCTCGAGCTTCAGCGCCGCTCCCGCCTCCGCGATCAACTCGGTCGCTTTCGGCCCGATGATGTGAACGCCGAGCACTTCGTCGTACCTCTTGTCGGCGACGATTTTCACGAAGCCCGCGGTTTCGTTCACGATCCGCGCTTTCCCGCTGGCGGAGAACGGGAACTTCCCGACGGCGACGTCGTAGCCGCGCTCCCGCGCCGCCGCTTCCGATAGGCCGATCGACGCCACCTCGGGCGCACAGTACGTGCAGCCGGGGATCTGGTCGTAGTTCAGGGGGCGCGTTTCCCCGCGCGCCATGTGCTCGACGGCCACGACGCCCTCCGCAGATGCGACGTGCGCGAGCCAGGGGGTCGGGACGACGTCTCCGATCGCGTAGACGGTCGGCACGTTCGTGCGCATGTAGCGATCGATCTTGATGTAGCCGCGGTTCGTCTCGACCCCGAGGCCTTCCAGGCCGATGTTCTCCGACAGCGGCTTTCGTCCCACCGCCAGCAGGATCTTCTCCGCGCGAAACGTCTCGGTCTTCGTGCCGCCGGACGAGCGCGCGATGACTTCGACGCCCCCGCCGTTTTTCGTGACGCGTTCGACGCGCGTGTCGACGTAGACGGCGATCCCCTGCCGCTTGAACGACGCCGCGAGCTCTTTCGAGATTTCCTCGTCCTCGAGCGGCACGATGCGCGGGAGGATCTCCACCACCGTCGTCTTGGAGCCGAAGCGCGAGAACATCGAGGCGAACTCGACGCCGACCGCGCCCGACCCGATGACGAGCAGCGACTTCGGCACCTCCGGGAGCTCGAGGATCGAGTCGGAAGACAGGATCGCCTGGTGATCGATCTCGATCCCCGGCAGCGACCGGGGGGTCGAACCGGTGGCGATGAGGATGTTCTTCGCGGAGTACGCGGTCTCCGCGCCGTCTGCGCCGGCGACCGAGATCTTCCCGGCGCCGGCAATCCGCCCGAACCCGGCGGCCACGTCCACCTTGTTCTTCTTCATGAGATAGGTGATGCCGTTCGTCGACTGGCGGACGACCTTCTCCTTGTGCTTCATTGCGGCGGGAAGGTCGAGCCGGACCTCGCGGGAAGCGACTCCGACCTCGGCGCCGTGCCTCGCCTCCTCCAGAACGTCGGCCGTGTGGAGGAGCGCCTTCGTCGGGATGCAGCCGCGCAGCGTGCAGACGCCGCCGAGTTTCGGATCCCGTTCGACCAGGAGAACCGACATCCCGAGTTGCGCCGCGCGGATGGCGCCGACGTATCCACCCGGACCCGAACCGATGATCGCGACGTCGTAGGTCTTCCGTGCTTCCATGCGGGGCGGTAGCCTATCTCGTCTCCATATAATCCGCGCGTGCCCGCTCGCGGTTTGCTCCCGCTGATCTGCGCACTCATCTTTCTTTTGGTTCTTCCGGGTTGCGGAGCGGAGAAGCCGCCGGGTGCCGAGGGAATCCAGGTGGGTTTCTTCGGAGCGCTGACGGGCCCGACCGCGACGTTCGCTCAATCCGGGAAGAACGGCGTCACGCTGGCAGTCGAAGAGATCAACGCGGCCGGCGGCGTGCTCGGCGGCAAGCGCATCGAGCTTCTCGTCGAGGACGACCGGGGAGAGGCGGCTGAAGCCGCCTCGGCGGTCTCGAAGCTGATCACGCGCGATCACGTCGTCGCCCTGATCGGTGAGCAGGCTTCGTCGCGCACGATCGCCGCTGCGCCCATCGCGCAGAGTTACGGCGTGCCGATGATCTCCCCGACTTCGACCAACGTGGAGGTGACGAAGAAAGGGGATTACATCTTTCGCGTCTGCTTCACCGACCCGTACCAGGGATGGGCGCTCGCCACGTTCGCCCGGAAGAATCTCCAGGCGAAGACCGCGGCGCAGCTCGTGGACGTCCGGAACGACTACAGCGTCGGTCTCGCTCAGGCGTTCCGCGAGTCATTCACGAAAGGGGGAGGACGAGTCGTCGCCGAGCTCAAGTATTCCGAGGGCGACAGCGACTTCTCCGCCCAGATCACGGCGATCCGCCCGCTCGACCCGGACGTGCTGGTCGTTCCGGGGTACTACACGGACGCCGGCCTGATCGCGCGACAGGCGAGAGCGCTCGGGCTCTCCGCCGTGCTGCTCGGCGGAGACGGCTGGGACTCGCCGAAACTCGCCGAGATCGGCGGCGAAGCCGTGGAGGGTTCGTACTTCTCCAACCACTACTCGGTCGACGACCCTTCGCCGGCCGTCCGCCGGTTCGCGGCCGCGTATCGGAAGAAGTACGGCGAGGATCCCGACTCGATCGCGGCACTCTCCTACGACGCGGCCCGGCTCCTCGCCGACGCGATCCGCCGGGCGGGCTCCACCGAGGGAAAGCGCATCCGTGACGAGCTCGCGGACACGAAGAACTATCCCGCGGTGTCGGGCACAGTCACGATGGACGTCGACCGGAACCCGATCAAGCCCGCAGTGATCTTGAAGGTGGAGAAGGGCCGGTTCGCCTTCGTGACGTCCGTGTCGCCGGACGGGACCTGATCGGGAACTACTGCGGCGCCGCAGCCGAGGTATCGAACACCAGCTCGTCGAACGACGCCTGCCCCGGTCCGGTCGTCGCGAGGCCCACGCGCCCCGCGACCGGATGCGGATCGGCTGCGGTCAGGAGAGGTTTCCCGTTCCAGCGCGCCGTGATCGACGGTCCGGCGGCGGTCACCGAGAGGGTGCCCCACTCGTGGTCGATCACCGCTTTCCCCCGCGCGAGCTCGGTCGGCTTTCCGTCGCGCCAGGAGGAAAGACGCACGTCGCCGTCCGCGGCGTTGACGAGGAGAAGGAGAAAGTCCTTCTCTCCCGCGGCGCGGAACACGACTCCCTCGCGCGCATTGCCCCTCCGAAGGCCGACGGAGACGTCCCCGTCGCGAAACGTGTACTTACGCCGCAGCGCCACCGCAATCGGGCCGTCGGGGCGTGTGTCGATCGTCTGAATCAGCTTGTTCGGCGTGGAGGGAGGGTTCACGTCACCGAGGACGAGCCACTCGGCGTCGGCCGGCTGAGATCCCCCCGCCCACACGACGAGGTCGAAGAACCCGGGCGGGCGCCCCGCGGAATCGGTGTCGAAGTGCATCCGGATCTTTTCGGCAGTCGCCGCGGGGACCAGGAGAACCGCGGCCAGGGCGAGGCCGCAGACGAATCGCAG